>DATGZW010000142.1:0-10905 GCA_035297005.1 Patescibacteria group bacterium | reverse complement strand
GATTTCCTCAGTGGCGCGGGCAGTCTGATTGGCCAAATTCTTAACCTCGCCGGCGACCACGGCGAACCCCTTCCCCGCGTCGCCAGCGCGGGCTGCCTCGATGGTGGCATTCAGGGCCAAAAGATTGGTCTGGCTTGCGATGTTTTGGATCAGCGACAACACCGCGCCGATCCGTGAGGCCGCCTCGCCCAGGTCACGCACCGTCTGGTCGGTACGGTGGGCCGCGGCCACGGCCTCAGAAGCGATGGCCGTAGCGGTGGTGGTCTGCCGATTGATCTCGCCAAAGGAGGCCGATAGTTCCTCGGTGGCCGCCGCCACCGCCTGCACATTGACCGAAGCCTCTTCCGCCGCAGCGGCGGTGACCAGAGCCTCATGGACCGCGTCGGAGGCGTTGGCGGTCAGATGGTCGGCGCTGGTGCGAAGTTGTGAGGAGGCCAAGGATACTTCCTGGACCAGGACGCGGACATTTTCTTCGGCAAACCGCAAGGCCTCGGCGTCACGCGCGGCCATCAAGTTGAGGGAATCGTTGATCGTGGCGGCTTGCCGGGCAAAATCGCCGCGCAGGCCGGTCGTCACGATCTTGCGATAGTACTTGCGATCATTGGCATGTTCCATTGCCGCCTGGGCCTCCTTGCAGAAGGCTTCGGTCAGGTCAAGGACCCGGTTGATGTGACGCAGCATCTGCCCGAGGTTGCCATGGCCGCGAATCCCGGTAATCCGGGCATTGAGGTTGCCCTGCGAGGCAGCAATGCAGACCGCCATCGCCTTGTCGATGCTGGCGTTGGCCCGACCGAGCAAACGGATCACCGCCAAACCCGGCGGGAGGAGGATCACGGCGACGGCCACGCCCCCCCAGTTTTGAAAAACGGCGGACACAAGGCTGGCCAGGAGGGCGAGGCACAGTCCGGCCCAGGCGGCGTAAACGGCCTTAGAGACTGAGGATAAATTCTTCATAGCGCTTCCCGTCTTGGGCCAACATGTCCTTCAGCATCTTTGTCGATGCCGCCAATCCCTCTTTGGAATCGGCATGCCGATCCTCTTCCTGACGCAGGCGGTCATAAAGGGGCTGCAATTTGGCGATCACTTCGCGGCGGGGAACCCGTCGGTTCGAGTGATAGCCAATGATCTGACCCGAGGAATCGAAATTGGGCGTGATATGGGCAAACACCCAATAGTGATCCCCATTTTTGGCCCGATTGTTAACATAGATGAAGACTTCCTTGCCGGCCACGATGTATTCCCACATCAGCTTGAACAAGCATCGCGGCGTCGACGGATGCCGCACGATACTGTGCGGCTGCCCCATCAACTCACTCTCTTCGTAGCCGGAAACGGTAAGAAAGACGTCATTGACATAGGTGAGACGCCCTGTCGTATCGGTCTTGCTGACGATGATCTCATCCACCGGGAAGGTTCGTTCTCGCCCCGTTACTGGCCGTGTCGGATTTGCCATGAAGCCTCGAATGCGGATTGATCTCACTCCAGGCAAAGCATAGTGTTCGATATACTAAAAGACTACAACCAATGCATAGGTCCGCCCCGCCCCTCGCTGATTTGCTCCGAGCTTTATGTAACACCGTCCAGCCGCCGACCTGCTTCACACCTCCCTCCGCATCGCGTGATACCGAAGATTGAGCCTCTCGGGGAAGGATCACCGCCACCGATTGATTGAGGGAAATCCCCTAGACCACCAGACGCTATGCCGCGCCCTGCGCGGCAAGCCAGTCGACAAACTCGGACGCCGGCATCGGACGAGCCAGCAAGTAGCCCTGCACGAGTTTGCACCCGGCTTGCGTTACCAGTTCAAGTTGGGCGGCGGTCTCGACGCCTTCGGCCAGCACCGTCAGCTGCATCTCCTCGGCAAGCGCGACAATGCCACACAGGAGCTGGTAGGCCTCGGGATCGGTGGTGATGTCACGGATGAACAGGCGGTCGATCTTCAACTTGGAGACAGGCAGCGTTCGCAGCCAACCCAACGATGAATGCCCCATGCCAAAATCGTCCATGTTGAACGAAACGCCGAGTTGTTCCAATTCCCGCAGGGTGGATTGCGTCCCCCGCATGTCGGCGATGGCCTCTCCCTCGGTCGGTTCGAGTTCCAGAACCTGGGGCGCCACGCCATGCCGGGTCAGGGTCTTGCTGACCTGCGACGCAAACTCGGGATTGGCGAGGTCGATGGCGGTCACGTTGACGGCGATGCGGAGTGAGTGAAGGTGCAGATCGCTCCAACGCCGGGCCTCGACGCAGGCGGCATCGAGCATCCAAGCAGTGAGATCCTCCATCAAGCCCATGGCATCGGCGACGCCGAGAAACTGGTACGGCGGCAACAAACCACGCTCAGGATGCATCCAGCGGACCAGCGCCTCGCCACCGCAAATGCCACCACCGTCCAAACGGCCCTGCGGCTGGATGTAGATGCGGAGTTCATTGCTGCGCAAGGCACGCCGCAACTCGGCCGCCTTGTGTACCAGGGCTTCGCCGGGGTCGATCGGTCGGCGAACTCGCAGTTCGTTGTGATGGCGCAGCATGGCCAATTCGATCGAAGCCGTCAGCGCTTCCGCCGTCACCGGCTTGGTATGAAAACGGAACACGGCGTTGTCGTTGAGGGCGGCCATCAAGATATCGAAGTCGGCGTGCCCGGTGAGGATGAGGCGAACCACGCTCGGCACCCGCTGCCGCATCTCGCGCAGGAATTCCAACCCGCTCATGCCGGGCATCCGCATGTCGCTGACCACCACCGCAAACGGCCCGTAGCTGTCCAGGAGCGTCAGCGCCTCGGCACCGCTATTGGCACAAACGATTATGAAACGGTTACCTAAATTTCGCCGTAATGCGGCCAGCACCCTCGGCTCATCGTCCACCAGAAGAATTTTTCCGCCAATTTGCTCCCCTATCCCCACCCGCTTTGTCCCCCTGAAGAGCATGAACGAGAGCCCATTCGCCTTGCCCCTTGTGGATATCGTGTTGAGGCCATCCGATCAAACGAATCGTCAAGCTCGCCGCCTCCCCTCCTCGCCCGACACCAAGCGTTCCTCTTCCATCCGATGGAGCATCTCGCCCAGGGTTTCAAGCCGGGCGATGACCTCTTGCGAAACCGTGTTGAGCTTGTCGATCTCGGCGAAAGCGTCCGGGAGACGGCCCTCCGCCGCGCAAACCAGGGCCCGTCGGCCGCACCGATGAACCTCTTCGTGCGGGGCGAGAAGATCCCGGTAGGCCGGACTTGCCTTGACCGAGGGCTCGACAATCGCGTCGTACCATTTGCCGAAGCGGCAGAGGTGGTGGTCGGGAAGGTCGTTGGCCGTCACCTTGATGCGCCCGAGCACCCCGTCAAGGACCGGCCGTTTGAAGGCGATGTGGTCATTCTTGGCGATCTCGGCCAGCAAAGCCCCGGATCCAAGCTTCGCGTAGGTCGCCACCTGGGAATCGAGGTGTTGGCTCATGCGGCCCATGGCATCCAGAACCTCTCCGAGATGGGTGTTGTTGAGCGCCGACATGTCGGCCACCCTCGCGGTGCCGTTGGCCAAGTTGGCGGCCATGTCGGTCTGCCGTCCCAATTCGCTGGAAATGTCCCCCATCCGGCCGCGCACCGATTCGATACGGATGTTGATGTCTTCCAATTTGGTGCCGAGGTCACCGACCAGCGTCTGCCCTTCGGCGACAGTGTCGGTACTGTCATTGATCGCCTGCACGATCACCTGCGTTTCCTGCTGCAAGTCGACGATCCGCGCCCGGACATCCTCGGTGGCGCGGCTGGTCTGGTGGGCCAGCCCCTTGACCTCGCCGGCCACCACGGCGAAGCCCTTGCCGGCCTCGCCGGCCCGGGCCGCCTCGATGGTCGCGTTGAGCGCCAACAGGTTGGTTTGGCTGGCCACCGCCTCGATGTCGGTGACGATGTGGTCGATTTGGCGCGACGCCTCGGCCAGCCCCTGCACTTTCGACCCGGCCTCGTTGACGGCGGCCACCATGCGATCGAAAGCGGCCGTCATGTTGTGGCTCGACTCCAGGCCATGGTCGGCGGCGCGGCGGGCGTCGCCAGCATCCCCGGCGGCACTGGTGCTGTCGGTTGAAATAGTCGAAATAGAGGCGCGCATGGCCTCGACCGCCTCCGCCATGCTCTGTACTTCATGCGCCGACTGGTCGATTTCGTATTTCATTTTGGACAGGGCGATCATCGCCTCGTTGCCGAGGATCGCCGCCTCGACGAGCGAGCGGAGCATATTGCGTTGCAAAGTGTAGCGCTCGTGTTCGGCCTGTTCCCGCGCGCGCCCACGTTCGGCGGCCAGGGTGGCCGCCTCCTGCCGGTGGATGACGATCTCGCCCAGGATCTCGGCGATGCGGCCGAATTCATCCTTGCGCGCCGGCTCGAGTTCCAGTTGGCAGTCGCCATCATCGGACCGGCCGATGCGGTTGATATCGGATTGCAACGCCTTGAACTGCGCCGACAGGTCGCGCGTCGCCAGGAAGCAGACGCCGCCGACCACCGCCAGAAGAGACAGGAACCACACGCCGTGCCGGCCCAATTCATGTTGGTAGGCGGTTTCCACATCGTCGAGATAGACGCCGGAACCGATCACCCAGCCCCAGGGGGCGAATTTCTGCACATAGGACGCCTTGGGATAGCGCTGGGCCGAACCGGTGCCGAAATCGGGCTTCGGCCATTCATAGGTGACATATCCGGCGCCAGCCCTGGTCACCACCTCGTTCAAAGCAACGAAGAGATTTTTGTGTTCTGCGCTTTCGACCACGTCCGAACCGAGATCACGCTCGCTGATGGCCTGGGTAAACTTGGGGTCGTCCAAGACCGTCCCGTCGAGCGCGGGGAACATCGGATGCATCACCATGCGGGGCACCGGCTGTGACAGGTCGTTGAGCCATAGGTATTCGACCTTGTCGTAGCGCAGCCGTTTGATCGCCGCCTTGGCCTGTGCCTTGGCGTCCTCCTCGGAGAGTCTCCCCGCCGCGGCCTCGCCGGCGAAATGTTCGATCACGCCGTAGCCGACCTCGACCACTTGCCGCAGGTGGGTATAGCGGGCGTTCAACAGTTCCTGCCGGAGCGAGAAAGCATCGACCACGAAGCCGATGGCCAGGCCGAGCATGGGCAAGCCAAGGATGTACCAAAGCCGCCGCGCAATCCGAATGTTGGTCAGCATAACGCCCCCTGGGGCTGGACTTTCGATCTATGATAAAGATATCACCATTTCGGCTTAAACCGACGATGAATGTTGGTCACCGCCTCCGGCCGTCACTTGCCAGAGGTGAGATCACATCACCGCCACAAGACACCAATTAATCGCCTAATCCGTACGATAAACACGTAATAGGTAATATTTATTTCAGTCCCGGGGAACCCGGGCGTCAATTCTTAATATCTTCACCCAGGTTGGACGACTCGACCGAAGGCGGCATTTCGGATTATATTATTGGTGCTGCGGCTATTCAGCTCGCCAGAATGCTCTCTCATTTCCCCATCCAGTGATGGGCTGAATCCAGAAAAGAAGATGTAAAGAGGAGGGTTGCCATGGGGATGTCGTCCTTTGTCGCACGGGTTTCGATCCGAACCCGCATCTACGGCGGCTTTCTCATCATCCTGGCTATTCTTGGAAGTATCGCCGTTGGTGGGGGTATTGCCTTGTCGTCGGCTGGCGGCATCTTCACGTCTTATGCCTCCCTGAGCGACAACGCCCTACGGATCAGCCTTGTGGATCGCCTGCAGACCGGACTACGGCGTAACGCTCTCGTCTACGTGACCAGCGGCGATCTTCAGGCGTTGACCCGCATAGCCGAAATAACGGCGCAGTTCGACAGCCTGCTGCAAGCGAGCATCGCCGCTGCCCGCAATCCGAAACGCCGGGCCGACATGGAACAGATGCAGGCGTTGGAGCAACGTTATCTGGCCCAATTCGACCAGGCCCGCAACTTGCGAGACCGACGCGCCGCGCTGTTCAGCGGGCCGCTCACTAGCCTGGGGATCCAAGCCCATGACAACCTGGCGGAGATTCTGCGCCAGAGCCAGCAAACGAAGGACTGGCAGGCAGCCAGTCTGGCCGGCGCGGCGCTCGACGACCTAATGATGGCGCGACTGGCGGCCACCAAGTACCAACTGACCGGCGAAGAGACGCATGCCGTGCAGGCCACCCAGCGAATCGCCGATCTCGACGACAAGACGGCGCAGTCCCTTATCGACGGCCTCCAGGATCCCCAACTGGTCGCCAAGGCCCGAGGATTCAAAGAGCAAGCCGGGAACTACCGCGCCAGTTTCGCCGAGGTCGCCAAGCTGATCCGGGACACCGACCGTCTTGTCAAGGTCGACATGCCGGCCGTGGCGCAGCAGGTGAACCAATTGGCCACCGACATCGGCGAGTCCCAGCGCGCCGACTTGGTCCGCCTGGAAGACGCCAATGGCAACGAGATCGCGAGAGCAATGCGGCGCAACATCGTCATCGCCGTGCTGTCGTTCGCGGCCGGTCTTCTCCTCGCCTGGGTGACGGCGCGCAGCATCGTCGCGCCCGTGACCGAAATGACAGGGGCGATGGGCCGCCTGGCCGAGGGGGATGTCGACATCGTCATTCCGGCACTCGACCACAAGGACGAGATTGGGCGCATGGCCTCCGCCGTCCAGGTCTTCAAAGACAACGCCGGCCGGGTCCGACGCCTCACCCAGGAGCAGGCCGAGGCGAAAGCCCGAGCCGAAGCTGAACGTCATCAGGCGATGCTGGCCCTGGCCGACGATTTCGAGCTACAGGTCAACGGCATCGTCCACAGCGTCTCGGCGCAGGCCACCGAGTTGCGGACCACCGCCGAGGGGCTGTCCGCGACCGCCGAGGAGGCAAGCCGCCAATCCACCGTGGTGGCGGCGGCCTCCGAGGAAGCATCGACCAACGTCCAGACGGTGTCCTCCGCCGCCGAGGAGCTGGCCGCTTCGATCATCGAGATCAGCCGTCTGGTGGCAAAATCCACCACCATGTCGAAGAAGGTTGTCGATGACGCGCGGCAGACGAACGGGATTGTCCTGAGTTTGGCCGAGGCCGCGCACAAGATCGGCGAGGTGATCGATTTCATCACGGCCATCGCCGCCCAGACCAATCTCTTGGCGTTGAACGCGACCATCGAGGCGGCACGGGCGGGCGAAGCCGGCAAGGGCTTCGCCGTCGTCGCCGGCGAGGTCAAGGGTCTGGCCACCCAGACGGCCAGGGCCACCGACGACATTTCCCAACAGGTCGCCGATATTCAGGGGGCCACCAGCGCCGCCGTCAAGGCCATCGAATCCATTACCGGCAGCATCGTCGGCATCGATGAAGTCGCCACCGCCATCGCGTCAGCCATTGAGGAACAGGGCGCCGCCACCCAGGAAATTGCCCGCAATGTCCAACAGGCCGCGGAAGGCACCCGCGACGTGTCGAGTAATATCTCCGGCGTTCATCAGGCCGCCGAGGAGACAGGCCACGGAGCCGACGAGGTCCTAGCTGCCGCCAGCGATCTGTCCCGGCAGTCGGAACGCCTCGCCGCGCAGGTCGACAGCTTCATCGCCACCATCCGCAGAGCATAACCAAATGTAGCGACCTGCATTCAAAATGTGGCGGACCTGCAATCGACCGCGGCCGACCAGGATTTTCGGCAAATGATGGAGGGGCCAGATACCCGTTGGACTCGAGCGTTCGTGACCGATAATTTCGGCACCGGGTTTCCTGACGGCGAGAACCGCAACTCCCCGTTCCTGAAGTTGGTCGCCGGAGCCAGCCAAAAAGATCATCGTTTCTTGGATGGCTGGAAATGACCCAACCCGGGCGTCCTTGGGGGGTAAGTTGGCCAAGGTATATTGCCGAGGATATCGACAAGCTTTTCGGGTGGCGTTCGAACGCCTTTCCTTGGCAAGGTTCGAGTGCGCCCCTCCGGCGCCTTTGAAGGAACGTGGACATTGGACTTTTTCACGGTGAGGACGGTCATCGGCGAACCGGATCCGGCGGTGAGGGAATGTGTGTGTTCAGCGCTCCTCAACGCCGAATTTGCTCACATCATCGCTTGCCCCTCTTTGCTCAAACTCCACCAGACCATTCGCCGCGAGGGGGCCGATCTTCTCATTCTGAATGCCAGCATGGACGGAGAGGATACCAGCTTTATCACCACCGGCATCCGATCGGGAAAACTTGGCAGGGATCCCTTCACCATCATCATCGTCCTGATGGCGACTACGGATACCGCACGAGCGCGATCGATTGCCGATAGTGGGGCCGACGACGCCCTTCTGCTACCTGTCGCCTCCGATGTCTTGATCAAGAAGGTGACCGACCTGTCCGGCCCAAGAAAGCCGTTCGTGGTGACCTGCGACTATATCGGCCCCGAGCGGCGAGCTACTCCGCGTCCCAATCGCACGTCCGCGATGCAGATCGAGGTGCCCAATCCTCTCGCGGGCCGTCGCGGAGACGGCTATGCCGCCGTTCGCGACGCCAGCCGTGAGCGGGTTTTCATGGAACGAACCGCCCGATTGGCGGCGCAAATTGGGTGGCTTATCGACGCCATCGGCGAGGCCGTCATCAAGGACGAGCCCATCGTTCCTTTCCTTTTCCGACTGGACCAAGTGGGAAAGGAACTCGCGGAGTGCATGGCCGCCCCGGAATGGATCGAGCGCATTCGTCGCCTGCTGGCGCTGGCAAGGGCGATCAGAATATCGCAAACCGCCGTTTCCCCCAACGCACTGGCGGAACTGACCGCCGCCGCGGGCGTGATCAGGGGCGTGCCATCTTGATTATGGGGCTTGCTCTCCTCAATAAATGGCCGTTCGTGGACCATACGCCAGGAGGCAAACCGCGATGTTTCTGCGGTTTCACATGGCGGCCTCTATGTCGCCAAAGCCCATTCCTGCTATAGTTACCAGTAGCGTCAGGAGACCCTGAGGAATCGAAACGATTGATTACCGGTGGCGAGAATGACGCAACAGACAAAGCAAAACGGAAGAATCTTGTGGTAAAAAGCCGTCTTCCCACGATCCGCACAAGGTTGTCTATGCTTGTCGTAGCCTGTCTCGTTCCGGCAGCCACAGCGACGATGGTGTTGCTCAACATCTCGTACCAGCGCGAGCGCGCGCAGTTGGAGAGGGAGGAGCTTCAGGCGGCGCGGGCGCTGGCGCAAGCGGTCGATCGCGAACTGGGAAGTGTCCTGGCTGCGGCCCAGGTTCTGGCGACCTCGCCCCATTTGCGCTCCAACGATCTTGGAAAATTTTACGATCAAGCCCAGCAAGTCTTGAACGAAGGCATCGGCAGTGCCGTCGTCGTCAGCGACAGCACCGGGCAGCAGGTCGTGAACACGGTCCGCCCGTTCGGCGAACCGCTGCCAGTTCACGGCAATCTCGAACAACTTCGCCAAGTGTTCGAGACGGGCAAGCCGGCCATCTCCGACCTCTTCATGGCCGGTGTCCTGCGCCGTCCGGTGTTGGTCGTCGAAGTCCCGGTGTATCGGGACGGCAAGGTCGTCTACGACCTCAGCACCGGAGTTTTTCCCGAGCGGATCAACAAGATCCTCAACGACCAGCACTTGCCGCCAGACTGGATCGCCGCGGTCTTCGACACCACCGGCACCATCGTCGGTCGCACCCTTGAGCCGGAGAAATTCATCGGGCGAAAGGGAACACCCATTCTCGTCGAGCGCATGCGGCAAAATGAGGAAGGACTGTCCGACAACAATTCGCTAGAAGGCATCCCGGTGCTCGGGGCGTTCAGCCGGTCGCGGGTCTCGCAATGGACGGTAGCCGTCGGCGTACCCGATGCAGTGCTGTTCGCGCCGCTCCAGCGGTCCATGCTGCTGGTCGGCACCGGGGTGTCGGCATTGCTGGCGGCGGGCCTCGGCCTGGCCTGGATTCTCGGCGGTCGTATCGCCGGGTCGGTGCGGGCGCTCACCGCTCCCGCTTTGGCCCTCGGCTCGGGAGCCCCCGTCGTGGTCCCATCGCTGCATCTCAAAGAAGCGGAAGAGGTCGCGCAGGCGCTGCAAATCGCCAGCGATCTGCTCATGCAACGGACTGCCGAGCGCGATGACGCCAATGAAGGAAAAAAGCTGCTGCAAGCGCGGCTACGGCTGTCCACGGTGTCAACCTCCCATCCCCTGCATGACCTGCTGGTGGCGACGCTGGACGAGGTTTGCGATCTCACCGGCAGCCAGACCGGGTTCTATCATTTCCTGTTACCGGATCAGGTCACATTGTCGCTCCAGGCCTGGTCGACTAGAACCACCCGAGAGTTCTGTCACGCCACGGAAGAGCCTCGGCATTACGATATCGACGCGGCGGGAGTGTGGGCCGACGCCGTGCGGCAGGGACGATCAGTGATCTATAACGATTATCCGTCCATGCCGGAGCGCAAGGGCCTGCCGCAGGGCCATGCCGAAGTGCGCCGCCTGATGTCGGTTCCCATCCTCCGCGACGGCCGCATCCAGGCCGTTATCGGCGTCGGCAACAAGGCCACCGACTACGATCAACGCGATCTGGCGGTAGTTGAAATCTTGGCCGACCTAGCCTGGGACCTGGCCGAGCGGAAGCGCGCCGAGGCGGCCCTGGCCGAACGGACGGTCCTGGTCCAGCGCCGGTATGAAAGTCTGCGCGCGCTCAACGACATTGCCGCTCTGCCGCCGACCGCCGCCGAGCAGCAGCTTGCCCAGGCATTGGCCTTGGGCGCCAAGCATCTTGCCCTTCCGCTCGGCATCATTAGCCACATCGATGGCGAGACCTACACCGTCCTCCACCATTGCGCCCCACCGGCGGCCGGCTTAACCGACGGCCTAGTCTTCGACCTGGGAAAAACCTACTGTGCGATCACCGTCCACGCTCAAGATGTGGTCGCCATTCCGCACATGGCGCAATCAGACCACGCCGGCCATCCCTGCTACCGGGAATTCAGCCTGGAGACCTACATCGGTGCG
>DATGZW010000141.1:0-6642 GCA_035297005.1 Patescibacteria group bacterium | reverse complement strand
CTCGACGGCGGGCGAGTTGTGCAGTGCTGCTGGTGGCGGGAAGCTGTATCAACCGACCGGCGCCACGTGGTCGACGGTGGTGGTGCAGGTGTTCTCGCCCGAGCTGATTACCCAGGTCAGCATCCAGACGGTGCCGCTGCACAATGACGACATCCGCCGAGGCGCGCCGTCGCTGCCGCGCGACGAACGGGTCGCGAAAATCGCCCAATCGCTGGCCAAGGCGGTGCCGCCGTTCCGCCTGGATGCCCGCGACAGTCTGGCGCTGACCTTCGTCGATGGGCTGTCGGCCTGCGAAAACTATTTCATGGAGGCGGTCTATAACAGCGGCCGCTTCCCCTGTCTGTTCGTCGGCGGATCGGCGGGTGGCAAGTTCGATTTCCAACACACCCATATTTATGACGGCAGCCGGGTCGTCGAAAACCATGCGGTGGTGGCCTTCATCAAACTGGCCCCCGGCAAGCGCTATGGCGTGCTGAAAAGCCAGAACTTCAAGAAGACCGGTCGGTCCTTCGTCGTCGCCGAGGCCGACCCCGACCGCCGCACTGTCTCGGCGGTGATCGACGCCGCCAGCGGAGCGGTGGTGCCGGTGGTCCAGGCGTTGTCGGCGGCGTTGGGGGTGGCTCCGGCCAAGCTGGCGGCGCATCTGACCGGGCACACCTTCGGCATCGAAATCGACGACGAGCTGTTCGTCCGCTCGGTCGCGGCTATCGATATCGACAAATCGGTGATCTCGTTCTTCTGCGACCTCAATCCGGGCGACGAGCTTTTGCTGCTGCAAGCCACCGATTTCGTCGAGCAGACCAGGAAAGACCTTGAGGTCTTCCTGCGCGGCAAGCCGAAACCGGTGGCGGCGATCCTTAACGACTGCATCCTGCGCCGCCTGAACAACGAAGCCAGTCTGGCCGGCATGGCCGGGGTGTGGCAAGTGCCGGTGGCCGGCTTCTCGACCTTCGGCGAGCTGTTCGGCATCAACATCAACCAGACGCTGACGGCGCTGGTGTTCTTCGATGTCGGCGATGGCGAGTTCCACGACGACTTCATCGACACCTTCCCCATCCACTACGCACGTTTCCACAATTATTTCGCCCGTAGCCGGCTCAACCGGGTCGAGATCCTCAATCGTCTGCGCTCCAGCATGATCCATCGCTTGATCGATCATTTCTCCAGCAGCAAGACCCTGGCCGGCGAGATCGAAGGCGCCTTGGCGCAGACGGCGCGCACCCAAGAGGCCATGCAGGCGATCCGCACGGCGATCTTGGAGGGCGCCAAGGTTGCCACCGCCACCACGGAATCCGAAACCCTGTCCACCGAGTTCGCCGAGCTGGGCCGGTCGATGGGCGGCTTGCGGGAAATCCTGGGGATCATCGACGGCATCGCCAGCCAGACCAACTTGCTGGCGCTGAACGCCACCATCGAAGCGGCGCGGGCCGGAGAGGTCGGCAAGGGGTTCGCCGTGGTCGCCGGCGAGGTCAAGACCCTGGCCAACGGCACCAAAAGCACCCTGAGCCGCACCGAGGCGGCGATTTCCGGCATGGAGGCCTCGCTCTCCACCCTGGGCGGGAATATCGAAATGTGGAGTGGCCGTTTCACCCTGGCCCAAACCCGCTACAAGGGCATGATCGAGAAGCTTGAGGAAATCTTCACCAACACCAGCCAGATCGAGCGCGCGTTGTCGTCGCTCGGCAACACGGTCGGCGGCCAGCGCGACACCCTGTTGGGCATCGAAACCGATGTCGAAACCTTGATGCGGCTGGAGTAAGCGCGTCCCGCCACTGACGGCGGCGCGGGTGCCCGGCCATGGTGCCGGGCACGACGGATGGGGCGTGGCCCTAATGCATCGCCGTCGAATAGGCGGCGTAGATCATCCCAACCGGACGGATCTCGTCCAAGCTGGCGACGCGCACCGAATGCACCGTGCTGCCGGCGACATGCAGCGCCAACAGTTCGAGGAATTTCTGCAATTCGGGATAGTCGGGGGCGACGTCGTAGTCTTGCCACATGATGCTTTCCAGCAGATGCGGGCTGTTGGGCTTGTGATAGAGGATCTCGGCCTGGGTCAGGCGGTAATCCTCGGACTGCACTGCGTCGTCAAATAACATGGCAACCTCCGTGACCAATTCTGGCCGTGTGTGCCCCTGTTTTCCATAAGCAAATGTCGTGCCGTGATCTCAGCCGCAGATCATGGGCAAGAGGTGTCGCGGGATGGGGCTGTCGGCTAAGGCGTAATACCTTGAACGGACAGAGTTTATTCCCGGTATTCGGGGCTGGGGTGGTTTGCCAAGGCCGTTGAGGGATCGGGCGGGGATGCCTCGCATTCTGCCGGTTTGTGGCAGAAACTGCCTATCCCTTGCGCGGAAATGTCGGTTTTCAGCAAAAGTTGCAGGGCCAGGAGGTGCGACGGTCAACGCGCCGGTAGCCCCGCCAGCAGGCCGAGCAGCATCACCCCCAACGCCAACGCCAACGGCACCAGTCTGAGGCGGCGTGGTACGGACAGAGCCAGGTGCAGGCGCGCCACCATGGCGGGCGCGGCGATGGTCAGGCAAGCATCGGGGTCGGCGCGGCAGGTCAGGTGCAAAACCTTGGCCGGCTTGGCGGACGGCGCGGCCTCCACTGGGCACAAATCATCATAGGCCCACAACGCCAGCAGCAGCCCGTCCTTGGGGTCGCGGATCTCCAACCCCTTGGCGGTGGCGCGCAGATGCGCCTTGACGATGTCGGCAGCGGGCCGAGGCCGGAACTCGGCGGGGCCGGTCGCTGCGGTATGATGGTGGTCCGGCTGGCTCATGCGGTTTTCCCCTGCAAGGCGCGGGGGAGTTTAGCGGAAAGGACGGGGCGGGGCTACCGAGGGAAATCTATCTAAATTGAACGCTGATCCTGGTTTCTACTGGACCGGCGCTTTGGCCCCGGCTCTGCTCCGCATCCCCCTCCCGCCCAGGCTTGCCCTCGGCCCCGCCTGACCTATACTGACCTCTCCCAACAGGAGGAGTCCCCCATGAGCGATGATGCGTTTTCCGCCCTGGTTTTGGATGAGCACGACCGCAAGGTGTCGGCCTCGATCAAGCGGCTGACCGATGCCGATTTGCCGGAAGGCGATGTGACCGTGCGGGTGCGGGCGTCGGGATTGAACTACAAGGACGGGATGATCCTCAAGGGCATCGGGCGGCTGGTGCGCAGCTATCCGCATGTGCCCGGAATCGATTTCGGTGGAGTGGTCGAGGCCTCATCCAACCCGGCTTTCGCGCCGGGCGACGAGGTGGTGTTGACCGGCTGGCGGGTCGGCGAGACGCATTGGGGCGGTTATGCGCAAAAAGCGCGGGTTGCCGGCGACTGGCTGGTCAATCTGCCGGCGGGGCTGACGCTGGACCAGGCCATGGCCATCGGCACCGCCGGTTTCACCGCCATGTTGGCGGTGATCGCGCTGGAACGTCACGGCTTGCAGCCGGGCGGCGACGGCGAGGTGTTGGTGACTGGTGCGGCGGGCGGCGTCGGCAGTGTGGCCGTGGCGGTGCTGGCGCGGCTGGGCTACAAGGTCGCCGCCTCGACCGGGCGGCCCGCCGAGCATGATTATCTGCGCAGTCTGGGCGCAGCCACCATCATCGACCGCGCTGAACTGTCAGAGGCGCCCACCAAACCCTTGCTGGCCGAACGCTGGAGCGGCGCTATTGACGCCGTCGGCGGCACCACCTTGGCCTCGGTGCTGGCGACGTTGCGCTATGGGGCGTCGGTGGCGGCGTGCGGCTTGGCCGGCGGGGCGGAAGTGGCGACGACGGTGCTGCCGTTCCTGCTGCGCGGGGTCAATCTGCTGGGCATCGATTCGGTGATGTGCCCGCCCGACCGCCGCGCCGAGGCATGGCAGCGGCTGGCCCGCGATCTGCCGTTGGACAAGCTCGACAGCCTGACCACCCGCGCCGGGTTGAAGGACTTGCCGGGGCTGGCCGACAAGATCCTGGCCGGTCAGGTGCGCGGGCGACTGGTCATCGACGTCAACGACGTTTGATCAGCGGCCCGGCTGGGCCTTGAAGAAGCTCCAAATTTCCTCGCTGGCATCGACCTCGGTGCCAGCGGGGCCAAGGAGCACGTCGCCGACATGGCTTTGCTCGGCGCCCGGCCAAGCATGCCCGCCCTTGCGCAGGATATAATGCTGCACTGGCGCGCCCGAACAAGGCTCGAAGGTGATCTTGTCGATGGCCAAATCGGTGGGCGCGTTGCGGTCGGACAGGCGGGTTTTCGCCGGTTGGCCGGTGCAGCCGTCGATTTGCCGCCATTGCTCGACGGTGTCGTGCGCCGACAGCACGCGGCCACGATCGACGCCGCCCCATTGCAGGATGTCGCCACCGGCAAAGGGAATGAAGCGGTCGTCGGTGCCATGGAAGAAGATCGCCGGGACCGGGCGGCTGGCTCCGCAATCCAGGCCTTCGGGCTGGTTGGCGGCGACCACGGCGATGCCGGCGATGCGCTCGGCATGCTCGCAGGCCATGCGGATCGCCATCATGCCGCCGTTGGAAATGCCGGCGACGAACACCCGCTTGGGATCGGCCAGACCGTGGTCGATCAGGTTGTCGGCGACCGCCAGCAGGAAATCGACGTCATTGTCGTCTCGGGCCTTGCCGCGAAGGTTTTCGCCGGGCGGGCGGCCGTCGTTCCAGTGGCCGTCGATGGCTTGGGGATAGACGGCGATGACGTTCTCTCGTGCCGCCACGCGGTCGAAATGGCTATAGGCGCGCATCTGCGCCGCCGTGCCCTTGCCGCCGTGCAGCACCAGCACCACCGGCAACGGGCGTGGCGCGGTGGGCGGCACGTACATCTCGAACGTGCGCTGGCGGCCATCGAATTCCATGGTGGTGGCAACGGCCTGACCGGCGGCGGCGAGGCCCAGCAGCAGGGCGAGGGCAGGGGCGATAAAGCGTTTCATCCTGCCATTGGACGACGAGTGCAGCGCAAAATCAAGAGCCCCACCAGTAGACCCAGACGAAAAGAAAAATCCACACCACATCGACGAAATGCCAGTACCACGCGGCGGCCTCGAAGCCGACATGCTGGCGCGGGGTGAAGTCGCCGCGCCACGACCGCAACAGGGTGACCGACAGGAAGCACACGCCGACGAACACATGGAAACCGTGGAACCCCGTGGCCATGTAGAAAATCGACGGATACACCCCGTCGCGGAAGGCAAAGGCGGCATGGCCGTATTCATAGGCTTGCAGGCTGAGGAAGGTTGCTCCCAGCGCGACCGCCAAGGCCAAGCCCTTCTTCAGCCCGTCGCGGTCGCCGTGGCGCAGCGAATGATGCGCCCAGTTCACGCAGAGCCCCGACGACAGCAGGATCAGCGTGTTGAGGAAGGGAATGCCCCAGGTGTCGAGCGGCTCAATCTTCGCTGGCGGCCATTGGGTGATCGACGGATTGACCAGCAGCCCGGAATTGAAGAAGGCCCAGAAGAAGGCGACGAAGAACATCACCTCGGAGGCGATGAACAGCCCCATGCCGACGCGCAGGCCATGCTGAACCTCATCGGTATGGGCATGGTCGCGTTGCGCCTCGCGGATGACATCGCGCCACCACAAGCCCATGGTCGACAGTACCACGACGAAACCGGCGGCGCAGATCAGCTTGGTGCCGCCATGCCACCAATGCACTGCGCCAAAGGCGATGATGAACGCCCCCAGCGCCCCCAGCGCCGGCCACGGGCTGGGATTGACCAGATGATAGGGATGCGGAGGGGAGGCTGCCTCGGCCTCGGCCGGCTGTGCGCTGCTCATGAGGGATTCTCCGCTGGCGGGGTGGGCGGCGTCTGGTCGCGCGCCTTGAAGAAGGTGTAGGACAAGGTGATGGTGCTGACATCGTTGGTGTCGGGATCGTCGGCGATCTTGGGGTCGATATAGAACGACACCGGCATTTCGACCTTTTGCCCCGCCGCCAGCCGTTGCGCCGAGAAGCAGAAGCAGGCGATCTTATCGACATAGCGGCCCGCCTTGGCTGGAGTGACGTTGAAGGCGGCGGTGCCGGTGATTGGTTGGTCCGAGGTGTTCTCGGCGGTGAAGCTGGCCAGTTGGGTCTCGCCCAAGCGAACCTGCAGGCTGGTCTGGTCGGGGGTGAAGCGCCACGGCATGCCATGCATCACCGAGGCGTCGAAGCGCACCGTCACCATGCGGTCGCTGGTCACCGGAGAGTCTCCGCTGGCGATGCGCGGGGTGCCAGCATAGCCGGTGACGCGGCAGAACAGGCTGTACAGCGGCACGCTGGCGACCACCAGCGCCACCATGACGGCGATGGCGCCAACAGAGAACAAGACAGTGCGTCGGGTGCCGGTGGTCATGACGCCTTACTCCGCCGGATGGCTGTGCGGGACCACCGGGCCGATGACCGGCAGAACCTCGAAGCTATGCAGCGGCGGCGGCGAACTGACCGTCCATTCCAGGGTGGTCGCCCCCACGCCCCACTGGTTGGCGGGGACGGTACGCGGCGCGCGCAGGGTTTTCCACACCACCACCAGGAACAGCAGGGTTCCGGCAAAGGCGATATAGGCTCCGATGGAGGAAACGAAGTTCCATCCGGCGAAAGCTTCGGGGTAGTCGGGAACGCGCCTGGGCATACCTTGCAGGCCAAGGAAATGCTGGGGGAAGAAGGTCAGGTTGACGCCGACGA
>DATGZW010000140.1:0-2843 GCA_035297005.1 Patescibacteria group bacterium | reverse complement strand
CGCGTGGATGGCCGGAACAAGTCCGGCCATGACGGTGAGTGGCTCTATCGTCTATATTTAGTTTGCCGCTTCCGCCTCGCGCACCACCTGATGCTGAGACAAAAGGTAGCAATCGCCCTCGGCGGGGGCGATGACGCGGGTTTTCGAGTTCAACGCCTTCAGCACGTCCCGCGCTTCGGCCAGTTTGTGGTCGATGTCGTCGTCGGTCTGGTCGGGATCGTGGTGGAACAGGTGCAACTCGCGCACTCCGGCCTTATGGGCGATTTCCGCCACCCGCTTGACCGAAGAATGGCCCCAATCGACCCGCTTGGGATAGCTGAACTCGTCATAAGTGCAATCGGCGACGACCACGTCAGCACCGGCTAGGAAGCCGATCAGGCGCTGTTCCTGGTGTTCGTCATATTGCGGCAGGTGTTCGGGGTACAACTCGTTGTCGGTGACGTAACAGAAGCTGCCGCCGCGCAGTTCGACCCGATAGCCCAGGCAATTGCCGGGGTGGCGCAGCAGCATGGTTTGGACGCTGACGCCGTCCAAGGTGACCCGTTCCTCGCGCAGATTGTTGAAATAGACGTTGGCGCCGAATTCGCGCACCGTCACCGGGAAATAGGGCTGCTCCATCTGCGCGCTGATGAGTTCGCGCATGTCCAGCCCGCCTTGGGCGGCGCCGTGGATGACGAATTCGTTGCCCTGCACATAGAGCGGGGCGAAGAACGGCAGGCCGTTGATATGGTCCCAATGCGGGTGCGAGATGAAGATACGCCCGGTGATGCGGTCCTTGCGGTTCATCAAAGCGTTCGACAGTTCCTTAATGCCCGATCCGGCATCGAAGATGAACAAGCCTTCATTGCCGAAATCCAGCGAGACGCACGAGGTATTGCCGCCATAGCGCAACGATTTGGCCCCCGGCACCGGCAAGGTGCCGCGCACGCCCCAATAGCGGATCTCGGCCTTGTTCTCCAACAGCCCCTGCAATTCGCCCAGGAAGCTTTCGGGGCGCACCGGCTTGGCGATATAGGCGTCGGCCCCCATGTCGCGCGCCTTGCGGCGGTCGGCTTCGTAAGATTTGGCGCTGACCACGACGATGCGCATCTGCTTCAGCTCGGGGCGTTCACGCAGGCGGTGGGTCAGCTCGAAGCCGTCCATCTCGGGCATCATCAAATCGACCAGCACGCAGTCGGGCGGGTTGTCGATGATCTCGGTCAGCGCCTGGACGCTGGACAGCGACGAGCGCACCTCGTAGCCGGCGCTGTCCAGCACCCGTTCGAGAATAGTGACAGCAAAAGGATCGTCATCGACGACGTAAAAACGTTTCGGCGGCAGCATGGAGCGTCTCTTTCTCGCCGTGACGAGGCATTCACGGCGCTATCATGCAGAGCAACCGACGCGCTGGCAAATTGAACTTATTTCTCCCGTATCGGTGAGACCTGTTGCAGCTTACTTCGGCGGTACGCGATCCTGCGGATAGGCATAGACCACCACCTTGCCATCCGGCTGGATATTGGCGGCGACCACGTTGGTCAACGGCACTTGGTCGCGTGACAAGGCCAGATCCACCGATTTATTGCGGATCAGGGACTGTCGCAGATCCTGCACGGATTGACGGTTGTCGTTGATGGCCTGCTGCAATTGATCGACATTCGAGCCGCCATTGCCGCTTTGCTCGATGGCATAGGCGTCGCGCAGTTCGACCTTGTCGTCGGGCAGCGGGCCGAGCGCGTCGATTTGCTGGCCGATCTTCGCGCTGTCGCGGATGGCGGACAGCATGTCGCCCATGTCGCCGCTGGGGGTGAGCGCCGCTTGTTGCTGATCCTGCTCGGGTCCAGAGGGCGGGGTTATCAGTTCCTGCATGCGCTGGGATTGGGGGTTGGTATTGTCCTGCGGCGACGATTGCGCCAGCGCGGGCGTCGCCGCCAGGACCAGTCCGACCAGGACGAAACCGGGAATTTTCATGGTAAAGCGCCTTATCTGCCGCGATTGGGGATGGCTCACTGCACAAACAAAGTCGGCGCACTCTTGTTCCACGCCGCCGGCTTGGCTAAAGTCCCCCCTCTTGAGTGGAGGCACCATTGACCGACCGCGTTCTCATTGTCGATTTCGGCTCGCAAGTCACCCAGTTGATCGCTCGCCGCGTGCGCGAGAGCGGGGTTTATAGCGAGGTTCATCCCTTCAACAAGGTCTCGGCGGCCAGTCTTGCCGAGTTCGGACCCAAGGCGATCATCCTGTCGGGCGGGCCGTCCTCGGTCACCGAAAGCCACACTCCGCGCGCCGACGAGGCGATCTTCGCCCTTGGCGTTCCGGTCCTGGGCATCTGCTACGGCCAGCAGACCCTGTGCGCCCAGTTGGGCGGCAAGGTCGAAGCCGGAGACCACCGAGAATTCGGCCGCGCCTATCTGGATATCGTCGATGACTGCGCGCTGTTCCACGGCGTGTGGGACAAGGGCGGGCGCGAGCAGGTGTGGATGAGCCATGGCGACCGCGTCACCGCGTTGCCGCCGGGCTTCCGCGCCGTCGGCACCTCGGAAGGCGCGCCTTTCGCCGCCATCGCCAATGACGAGCGCAAAATCTACGGCGTGCAGTTCCACCCCGAAGTCGTCCATACCCCGCATGGCGCGCAGCTGCTGAAAAACTTCACCCACGCGGTCGCCGGCTGCAAGGGCGACTGGACCATGGCCGCGTTCAAGGCCCAGGCCATCGACGCCGTGCGCAAGCAAGTCGGCAAGGGCCGGGTGATTTGCGGGCTGTCGGGCGGCGTTGACAGTTCGGTGGTGGCGGCGCTGCTGCACGAGGCCATCGGCGACCAGTTGACCTGCGTCTATGTCGATCACGGCTTGCAGCGCCTGGGC
>DATGZW010000139.1:0-3955 GCA_035297005.1 Patescibacteria group bacterium | reverse complement strand
ATCAAGTTCTCGGCCTCGGGCTTCCGCGATTTCACCCGCATCGCCGCCTCCGACCCGACCATGTGGCGCGACGTGTTCCTCAACAATCGCGAGGCGGTGCTCGAAATCCTGCAGCGCTTCTCCGAGGACCTGACGGCATTGCAGCGCGCGATCCGCTGGGGCGAGGGCGACAAGCTGCAAGAGGTCTTCACCCGCACCCGCGCCATCCGCCGCTCGATCATCGACGCGCGGCAGGCTTAGGGAAGGGCGGTTAAGAGGGCCGAAAACACTCTCTAATGTCGTCATGCACGGTCTTGTCCCGTGTATCCACGCCGTGACGCGCAACCATACGTTGGGTGTGTGGCGCGGGCGCAGAGACTCCCGTCCGGGGAATGGTCATGCCCGACCGCATGGATCACCGGAACAAGTCCGGTGATGACGATGATGGTGGTTAAGACCGCCCCCCGTCAGCCGTTGCCGCTGCCTTCGGCTTCCGCCCCAGCGGCGGCGGTGACGATGATGTCGCCGAATTCCGTGAGGAACACCGAGCCTTTGACCGTGCGCTGAATCAGCACGCTGCGGCGGTCAAGGTCGTCCACCTTGCGGCGGATCAGCCCGTATTCGCTCAAGCGGTCGAGCGCCCGCGTGATCGCTGGTTTGGACACGTTCAAAGCCGTCGCCAAACCGCGCACGGTGTGCGGGGGCGTTGTCAGATATACCGTTAACAATAGGGCCATCTGGCGCGCCGACAGGTCGGGCGCTTCGCGCCGAACGCTCTCAACGATCGCACCACGCCAAAGGTCCAGAGCCTGTACTGCTTTGAGATCAACGCCCATGTTCAGTCCGTACCGTTCCGCGAACGAAATTAGCCGAGCTACCGCTCTACGGCAATCGTCATGACGGGTGTCTTTGCGCAATCAGGTGAAAGAGTGCCCGAAGCGCCATTGCTTCTCCCCCTTCGGGCCGTCCCGGCCGGGCCGAAGGGTTCCAGGCGAACACGTCCAGATGCGCCCAACTGGTTGAGGGAGACACGAATTCCTGCAAGAACAGCGCCGCCGTGATGGCTCCAGCATGACCGTTGTCCGAGGCGTTGGAGATATCCGCGACCTTGCTGTCGAGCAAGCGCCGATAGGGCTTCCACAGCGGCAGCCGCCACAAAGGATCAGCCTGCGCCTCGCCGGCGGCCAAAAGATCGGCGGCCAGGCGGTCGTCGGGGGTGAACAGCGCGGGCAGATCCGGCCCCAGCGCGGTGCGGGCGGCACCGGTCAGGGTGGCCAGATCGATCAACAGGTCGGGATGCTCGCGGTCGGCTTCGGCCAGGCAGTCGGCCAGCACCAGCCGTCCTTCGGCATCGGTGTTGCCGACCTCGACGCTGATGCCCTTGCGGCTGCGCAGCACGTCGAGCGGTCGGAAGGCGTTGCCGGAGACGGAGTTCTCCACCGCCGGGATCAGCACGCGCAGCCGCACCGGCAATTGTGCGTCCATGATCATTGAGGCTAGACCAAGCACATGCGCCGCCCCGCCCATGTCCTTTTTCATCAGCTTCATCGTCGAGGTGGATTTGAGATCCAGCCCGCCGCTGTCGAAACAGACGCCCTTGCCGATCAGCGTCACCTTGGGCGCCGCCTCGTCGCCCCAGCGCAAATCAATCAGGCGCGGCGCCCGGCTGGAGGCCCGGCCGACGGCGTGGATCAGCGGGTAGTTGTCTTGCAGCAAGGCCTCGCCGATCAAGGTGCGGACGCGCCCGCCCTTGCGCTCGGCCAAACCGGCGGCGGCTTGCGCCAATTCCTCCGGCCCCATGTCCGAGGCGGGGGTGTTGACCAGATCGCGGACCAGCCGGACGGCATCGACGGTGCGGCTGACCTGGGCGCGGTTGGCGGGGACGGGCCAGGCCAGCACCGGCCATTCGCGGCCATTGCGGCCCTTGTAGCGGGTGAACTGGTAGCAGGCGAGTTCCCAGGCCGTGGCCGCCCAATCGGCGTCGCGGGCGTCCAGGCTGGCGTCCAGACGATAGAAACCCTTGGGCAGCTTGGCCGGCAGATGCGCCCAGCACCACGGGTCGGCTTCGTCGAGCCCGAACAGCACGCGGTCGAGCTTGCCCTTGGCGTCGGCGAGCAGGCAGACCGAGCCGGGCTCGGCGGTGAAGCCGGTGGCTTCGACCCAGGCTTTCAACGCCGGCGCCTGTCCGACCAGCCATTCCTTGAAGCGCAACCGCCCAAGCGGCGTGATGGGCGTCTGTGTCTCGCCGCTCTCTTCGGTCAAATGGTCCAGCACTCTGTCCTCCAGGATTCCCGCCGCGCTGCTAGGATGGACAAAGCGGGGCGGCAAGGGAAGAGGGGAACGTGCCGCTCTTGCCGCATCCCCCCGCATGGCTATGATGCCAGGACTTAAGCTTTGGGAGGAACGTTCGATGGCTCGTCTTGTTCTGGTGGTCGGCACCAAGCGGTATTCGTCGTGGTCGCTGCGGCCCTGGCTGGCCCTGAAGCAGGCAGGCTTGCCGTTCGACGAGGTGTTGATCGCGCTGCGCCAGCCCGACACCAAGGCCCGCATCCTGGAACACTCTCCCAGCGGCAAGGTTCCGCTGCTCAAGGACGGCGAGTTGCTGGTGTGGGACTCCCTGGCTATCTGCGAATACGTCGCCGAACTGGCTTGCGCCGTGCCGCTGTGGCCGGAAAATCGTTCCGCCCGCGCCGTCGCCCGCGCCGTCTCGGCCGAGATGCATTCCGGCTTCATGGGCTTGCGCCAGCATCTGCCGATGGATGTGGCGCAGAGCATTACTCTGCCGGAATTGCCCGCCGAAGCGCTGCCTGACATCGCCCGCGTGCAAGAGATTTGGAACGATTGCCGCAGCCGTTTCGGTGCCGGTGGGGATTTTCTGTTTGGCCGCTGGTCGGTCGCCGACGCCATGTTCGCTCCGGTGGTGACGCGGCTGCATACCTATGGCGTGCCGTTGAACGGGGTGTCCCAAGCCTATGTCGAGGCGGCTCTGGCGGTGCCGGCCATGCAGGAGTGGATCGAAGCGGCCAAGCTTGCCGATCCGGTGTGATCGATCATTCGATCATTCCCTTATCGAGATAAAATTTCTGTGCCCCCGGATGCAGCGGCAGGCCGAGGCCGGTCAGGGCGTTTTCCAGCTTGACCTGCCCGCCCTGCGGCGGGCCTTCCGCCAGCATGCGCAGGGTGCCGGGCTGCCACAAGGCCTTGCATATGCCATAGACCAGATCGTCGGGCAGCGAGGCGGAGACGATCAGGCTGACCCCCAACGCCAGGGTCGGCACCGGCTCGGCGACGCCGTCATAAGTGCCGCCGGGGATGTCGGTCAGGCTGAGCAAGGGGTCGTTGCGGCGCAGGGTATTGACGCCGTCGCCGCTCAGCGGCAGCAAGGCGATGGGCACCCGCTTGGCGAGTTCGGCGACCGACGGCACCGGGGCGCCATCGACGACGAACAGCGCGTCGAGCTTGCCCGAGGCCATGGCGTCGGCGGCCACCGCCGACCGCAGATAGACGGGTTTGACATCGCTTTCCTTGAGCCCCCAGGCGGCCAGCACCTGTTTGGCGTGGATCAGCGTGCCGGAGCCGCGCTCGCCCAGCGACACCCGCTTGCCGCGCAACTCGCGGATGGATTTGATCGTGCCGTCGCGGCGCACCACGATATGCAACTGGTCGGGATAAAGCTGGCCGACGCTGCGCAATGCCTTGACCGCGCGCCCCTCGAACGGCGGAGCGCCCTGATAAGCCCACATGGCGACGTCGGATTGGGCCAGCGCCGCATCCAGCCGCCCGTCGCCGATGGCTTCGGCATTGGTCGCCGAACCGTTGGTCGAAGCGGCGACGGCGATCACGCCGGGCACGCCGCAATTGCCGCCATATTCGCAGGGTGGCGAACCGGGGGGATTGCTGATGGCTCCGGCGATCAGCCCGCCCATGGGAAACTGGCTTTCGCCCGGCGGTCCCGTGCCGACATGCAGATAGCGTA
>DATGZW010000138.1:0-3770 GCA_035297005.1 Patescibacteria group bacterium | reverse complement strand
GCTGGGTTTCCAGGCGCTGACTGTCGGCGTCGAGTGGGGCGAAGGCTTGCCACGCGTCGTCGATGCCCAACTGCGCCGGGTCGTTGCCGCCTTGCAGTTCGGCCAGCAGCATGCTGCCGGCAGGTACGCCGACATGCTCGGCCGAGGGTTGGCGTTGCAGTAGCATCGGCGCTAGTCCGGTATAGGCGGGCGGGGTGATCCAGACTTGCAACACCGCCGGCGGTCCGGCAATGCCGTCGAGGCGCAAAGTCACGGCGCGCAGCAGGCGCGGACCGGCATCCTGCCAGGTGCCGCTGAGGGCGATGGCCAGCAGCAGCAGCGGAACGAAGCGCAAACCCAGCGGATCGGCGCGGGCCAGACTGGGTTCGGGCAGGCGCACCGACAGACGTTTCAGCACCTCGCTCAGGCGGCGGCGCTGCGCCCACCATAAAGCGCGGGCCAGCGGATCGTCGGTGCCGGCCTCCAAGGTGTCGGCCAGTCCTTGCAAGGGGCGGTGCTCGAAACCGCTGTCGCGTTCGATGCGGCGGCGGGCTTGGGCCAAACCGGGAGCCGCCAGACGCCGTAGCCGCCAGACGAAATAGCCCAAGGCGGCGACGAAGGCGAACAGCACGGCGGCATGCAGCCAGCCGGGCAGCCGCGGCAGCACGTCGAACAGAGCCAGCGCGACGAACAGCACCGCCAGCGTCGGGATCGGCCAAGCCAGCGGCCACAGCGCTTCCCATAGCAAGGCCAGCCGCGCCAGCACCAGCCGCCGCGTCAACCCCCGTCCGTCATCCGCGTGCTGCGACACTGTTCCTCCGCGCCGGTCAGAGCGCCGGTTGGCCGGTCAGCCATTCAGGCAGGGCTTCCTGCGCCAACATGTCCTCATAAGTGGGGCGGGCGCGGACCACGGCAAAGGTTCCCCCTTTGACCATCACCTCGGGCACCAGCGGGCGGGTGTTGTAGGTCGAGGACATGGTCGCGCCGTAGGCTCCGGCGGTGGCGAAGGAAATCAGATCGCCCGCCTCCAGCGGCGGCAAATGACGCTGCTTGGCAAAGGTGTCGCCGCTTTCGCAGACCGGGCCGACCACATCGACGGGCAGCAGCGGAGCATCGGCGTCGGCTTCCAGCACCGGGCGGATGTCGTGATGGGCGTCGTACATCGCCGGACGCACCAGATCGTTCATGGCCGCGTCGCAGATGATGAAGGTGCGGGTCGCGCCTTCCTTGACATAGATGACGCGGCTGACGAGCACGCCGGCATTGCCGACCAGGGCACGGCCCGGCTCAACCACCAGATGACAGCCCAAATCGCCCAGATTGGCGCGGATCACGCCGGCATATTCGCTCGGCTGCGGGGGGATTTCGTGGTCGTAGGGCACTCCCAAGCCACCGCCCAAATCGATGCGGCGCAGGGGGATGCCGTCGGCGCGCAGCATCAGCACAAGGTCGCGCACCCGGCGGAAGGCGTCGTTGAACGGCTGCAAATCGGTCAGTTGCGAGCCGATATGCACGGCCACGGCGGCCACCTCGATGCCGGGCATCGTATGGGCGCGGCGCAGCACCTGAGGCGCGCGGGTCCATTCGATGCCGAACTTGTTTTCCTTTTTGCCGGTGGTGATCTTGGCATGGGTGCCGGCATCGACGTCGGGGTTGACCCGCACACCGATGACCGCGCGCTTGCCCAGGGCCAAGGCCACCTCGTTCAACGCCTCCAGCTCGGGTTCGGATTCGACGTTGATTTGCAGGATGCCGGCCTCCAGCGCCAGTTCCAGCTCGCGCCGAGTCTTGCCGACACCGGAAAAGACGATTTTGCCGGGGGGCACGCCCGCTGCCAGAGCCCGTCGCAATTCGCCTTCCGAAACCACGTCGGCACCGGCGCCCAGGGCGGCCAAAGTGCGGATCACGGCGATGTTGGAATTGGCTTTGACGGCAAAGCAAATGGTGGTGTCGAGCCCCTTCAGCGCCTGCTGGAACACGCGGAAATGGCGCTCCAGAGTGGCCGTCGAGTAGCAATAGAACGGTGTGCCAACCTCGTCGGCGATGCGGGTCAGGGCAACGTCCTCGGCGCAAAGCTGGCCGTCGTGATAGTCGAAATGGTTCATTTTTGCTGGTCCGTGGAGGGCGTCGGCTGCGTCGGGAAGGTCGATTCGACGGGCGGTAGCGGCGTGGGATTGGATGGGTTCAGCCCCTGGTCGAAAGGCGTCATGCCCGCTTGGCTGGGTTGAGTGTTCGGCAGGTTCTGCGTCGGCGCGCCGATTCCCAACAATGCGGGGTTGAGCTGGCGCATCGAGGAATCGATATAGGAGCCACCGGGGCCATATGCCTCCTTCAGATCCTGCTGATCCCACTCGGGCGCCAAAGCCTTGCCTTCCTTTTGCGTGGCGGGTGTGGGACCAAGGGCGCGGCTGGGATAGGTTCGGGGATAGGTCGCGTCGGGAGGAGTGACAGGGCGGCCGGATTTGCCGCAGCCGCTCAAAGTGATGGCGACGGCGGCAAGAAGGGTGACGGTCGTGACCAGGCGGCGCATCGGCGCTCTCCCTTGGATTACAGGAACCGCGCGCGCGCGGCGGCGGCGGCGGCGGCGACATTGACCGGGGCGGTGCCGCCGAAGCTGGTGCGGCTGGCGGCCGAGGCTTCGACTCCCAACACACTGAACACGTCGGCGCCGATACGGGCATCGATGCTTTGAAGATCGGTCAGCGACAGCTCTTCCAAGCCGCAGCCCTGCTCCTCTGCCAAACGCACGACGCGGCCGGTGATGTGGTGGGCCTGGCGGAATGGTACGCCGGCCACCCGCACCAGCCAATCGGCGAAGTCGGTGGCAGTGGTGAAGCCAGCCCCAGCCGACTCCTTCATCCGCTGCGCGTTGACGGTCAGATCGGCGATCATCCCGGTCATCGCGGCAATCGACAGCTCCAGCGTGTCGGCGGCTTCGAACACCGGTTCCTTGTCGTCCTGCATGTCCTTGCTATAGGCCAGCGGCAGGCCCTTCATGACGATCAACAACGCGTTGAGGTCGCCGATCACCCGTCCCGATTTGGCGCGGATCAATTCGGCGGCGTCGGGGTTGCGCTTCTGCGGCATGATTGACGAGCCGGTGGTGAAGCCGTCGGACAGGGTGACGAAGCGGAACTGCGCGGTGGTCCAGATGACGAGTTCTTCGGCCAGACGCGACAGATGCACGGCGCAGATGGCCGCCGAGGAGAGGAATTCCAGGGCAAAGTCGCGATCCGACACGGCATCCAGCGAATTGGCGCAGGGGCGGTCGAAGCCGAGAGCCTTCGCCGTCATGTGGCGGTCGATGGGGAAGCTGGTGCCGGCCAAAGCGGCGGCGCCCAAGGGGCTTTCGTTCATGCGGATGCGGGCGTCGCGCAGGCGCGAGCGGTCGCGGCCGAACATTTCGACATAGGCCAGCATGTGATGGCCGAAGGTCACCGGCTGGGCCGCCTGCAAATGGGTAAAGCCGGGCAGCACGGTGGCGGCGTGGGTCTCGGCCTTGTCGATCAGCACGGCCTGCAAGCCTTGCAGCGCGCCTTCCATGCCGTCCAGGGTGTCGCGCACCCACAGGCGGAAATCGGTGGCGACCTGATCGTTGCGCGACCGCGCGGTGTGCAGCCGTCCAGCGGCTTCGCCGACGATTTCCGCCAGACGGCTTTCGACGTTCATGTGAATGTCTTCAAGATCGGCGCGGAAGACGAACTGACCGCTCTCGATCTCTTGCAGAATGCGGTCCAGACCGGTCAATATGGCCCCGCCGTCCTCGGCGGTCAGGATGCCTGTGCGAACCA
>DATGZW010000137.1:0-15203 GCA_035297005.1 Patescibacteria group bacterium | reverse complement strand
AGCACCAGCGCGCCCTCGCGCGAAACCGGGGCGAACAGGCCGCCCCGCCTGAGCAGCGGCGCGCGCCAGGCGAACAGCGCGAGCGCGCCGCCGATGAACAAGGCGAGGATCGCCAGGATGAACACGCCACGCGTGGGATCGCTGGCGAACGCGTGGACCGACGTCAGCACGCCCGAGCGCACCAGGAAGGTGCCGAGCAGCGACATCGAGAAAGCGATGATCGCCAGCAGGATGGTCCAGGCCTTCAGGGTGTCGCGTTTCTCGACGACGATCGAGGAATGCAGCAACGCGGTGCCGACCAGCCAGGGCATGAACGAGGCGTTCTCGACCGGATCCCAGTACCAGTAGCCGCCCCAGCCCAGCGTGTAATATGCCCACCACGAGCCCATGGCGATGCCCAGGGTTAGGAACACCCAGGCGGCCAGGGTCCACGGGCGCACCCAGCGTGCCCAGGCGGCATCCACCCGGCCCTCGATCAGCGCGGCGATGGCGAAGGAGAACGCCATCGAGAAGCCGACATAACCCAGATAAAGGAACGGCGGATGGAAGGCCAGACCGGGATCCTGCAACAGCGGGTTCAGCCCATTGCCGTTGAGCGGCGCGGGATCAAGCCGGGCGAAGGGGTTCGAGGTCAGCAGGATGAACAGGATGAAGCCGATGGAAATCATCGCCTGCACCGACAGCGCCCGCGCCCGCAAGGCCGGCGGCAGGTTGCCGCCAAAGGCCGACACCGCCACGCCATAGATGGCCAGGATCAGCACCCACAGCAGCATCGAGCCTTCGTGGTTGGCCCAAACACCCGACACCTTGTAGAGCATCGGCTTGTCGGTGTGGGAGTTCTGCGCGACGTTCAGCACCGAAAAGTCGCTGGTGACATAGCACCAGGTCAACGCGCCGAAGGCCAAGCCGATCAGCAGGAACTGCGCCAACGCCGCCGGACGGGCGACGTCCATCCAGGCGCGGTCGCCGCGATGCGCGCCGACCAGCGGCACCACCGCCTGGACGATAGCGACGAAAAGCGCCAGAATCAGCGCGAAATGTCCGGTTTCGGGAATCATTTCTTGGTGCCCTCGCCCTGCCATTGGCCGGATTTCTTCAGCGCCTCGGAGACTTCCTTGGGCATGTATTTTTCGTCATGCTTGGCCAGCACCTCGGAGGCCTGGAACACGCCGGCGGCATCCAACTTGCCCTCGGCGACCACGCCTTGGCCCTCGCGGAACAAATCGGGCAACACCCCGGTATAGACCGCCGGAACCGTCGCCGTCAGGTCGGTGATGACGAAGCGCACGGTCTTGCCGTCCTTGACCACACTGCCTTGCTCGACCAGCCCGCCGATGCGCAGGCGGCGGTCGGGGCCGACATGCTTGGTCTTGAGATCGGCCGGCGTATAGAAATACACCATGCCGTCACCGACCGCCGTCAGCACCAGCGCCGTCGCCGCAGCCAGGGCCAGCATGCCCAGAAGAACGAAATACAGCCGCCTTTGCTTGCGCGTCACGGTCGATGCCTCACGAACGGGGAGCAGCGGGGCGATTGCCGCGCCGGTTGGGGAGCGTTTCCTGCATCGTCTTGAGCGTCGCCTCGCGCGCTCTCAGCGTGCGCAGGGTGGTGCCCAGCAGCGCCAGCATGACCAGCGCCGTCAGCGCATAGGCTGGCCAGACGAAGCCGGCATAGCCGCCCATGTCGAAATAGGTCGAGAGGTTCATCGCATATGGTCCTAGCCCGCGACCTGGGAGGAAGAGGCGTGAATTTGCGTCAGGCGGATCGCCCGGATCTTGGCGGCGATGATTTCCGAGCGCACTCGGAGGAGCAGCACCGTGACGAAAAAGGTGGTGAAGCCCAACCCCATCAGCAAGAGCGGCACCAGCATTGCCGGATCGACCGAGGGCATGCCGAATTTGGTCACGCTGGCCGGCTGGTGCAGGGTGTTCCACCAATCGACGGAGAATTTAATGATGGGAATGTTGACCGCCCCGGCCAAAGCCAGGATCGCCGCCGCCCGCGCCCCGCGCGTCGGGTCGTCGAAGGCGTTGATCAGCGCCATATAGCCCAAATAAAGGAACAGCAGGATCAGCATGCTGGTCAGCCGCGCGTCCCAGGCCCACCACGTCCCCCACATCGGCCGACCCCACAGCGAGCCGGTGACCAGGCAGACGAAGGTGAAGCCAGCCCCGATGGGAGCCGCCGACTTGCCGACAAGATCGGCCAGCGGATGCTTCCAGATCAAGGCCACGGCGCTGGCGAAGGCCATGGTGCTGTAGCAGGCCATGCCCAACCAAGCAGAGGGCACATGCACATACATAATGCGCACCGTTTCGCCCTGCTGATAGTCGGCGGGCGAGGCGATCAGGCCAAGATACAGCCCCGCGCCCAACAACAGCACGGTGGCGATGGCCGTCCACGGCAGAATGACAGCGGCCAGACGGAGAAAACGAGCAGGATTGGCGAAGCGATGCATGGCACTTTTCTACAGTCTGTCGGTTGCCATTTCCAGTGACTTGGACAACGTCCAGGTCGGTCTATTCTAAAGCCTGACGCAACGCGGCGGCGGCGGCCCAGGGCGTCAGGGCCAGGGAGGCCAGCAGCATGCCGCCCAAAATTAATAAATGCGCCTGCGATGGCAGCCCCTGCACCGCCGCATCGATGGCTCCGACGCCAAAAATCAGCACCGGCACATAGAGCGGCAACACCAGCAGCGACAGCAACACTCCGCCCCGCCGCGCGCCCAGCACCAGGGCTGCACCCATCGCGCCGATCAGGCTGAGCGTCGGCGTGCCCAGCAACATGGTCAGCAGCAGTGTGCCGAAGCCATCGGCATTCATATGCAGCAGCACCGCCAGCACGGGGGCCGCCACCATCAACGGCAAACCGGTGGTCAGCCAATGGGCGGCGACCTTGCCGAGCACCAGAACCTCCAACGCGGTCGGCGTCAACGCCAGCAATTCCAAGCTGCCGTCCTCGTAATCGGCCTGGAACAGGCGGTCGAGCGACAGCATCGAGGCCAGCAAGGCGGTGACCCACAGCACCCCGGCGCTGGTCCGCTCCAGGATATTGGCTTCCGGCCCGATGCCGAAGGGGAACAGCACCACCGTCAACACGAAGAAGGTCACCACCATGACGCTGTCGCTGCCTTGACGTAAAGCAAGACGCAGGTCACGGCGGACAATCTCGATCATCCGGCTCATATCCACACCTCGGAAACGTCCATCGGGGCCGGGGTATAGTCGTCCAGATGCATTTCACGGGCACCGGGCAAATCGACGTCGGCATGGGTGGACAGCACCACCATGCCGCCCGCCGCCCGATGCTCGGCCATGACGCCTTCGAGCACCTTCACCGAAGCGCGGTCGAGCGCCACCGTCGGCTCGTCGAGCAGCCACACCGGAGCCGGCGCAGCCAGCAGGCGGGCCAGATTGAGGCGGCGTTTCTGGCCGGCGGACAGCAATTTGCCGGGCACCTCGGCCAGCCGCCACAGCCCCATGGTCTCCAGCGCCGCTTGCGCGGTGGCGTCGCCGGATTTGGGGTCATGCAGCCGCGCCCAGAAGCGCAGGTTCTCCAGCACCGACAGCACCGGCTTGATGGCGTCGTGGTGGCCGACGTAATGGATGCGCGCCGCATGCGCCTCGCGGTCGTCGAGCACCGGCGTTCCATCCCACAGCAGGTGGCCCGATGCCGGTTTCAGCAAACCGGCCAGCAAGCGTAGCAGGCTGGATTTGCCGCTGCCGTTGGGGCCGAGCAGCAGCACCGCCTCACCCGAACTCAGGCGGAAATCCATTTGGGCGAACACCACCCGCTCGCCGCGCACGCAGGCGAGGTTCTCGGCGGAAAAGGTCGCGGTGGGGATGTCGTCCGTCATGGGCGGGCACCATAGCAAAACGGGGATTGGGGCCAAGTGAAATCGCTTCCACAGCCCGCCAGCCCGCCCACCGCCGCCGCTTTCGGAGGCGACCGCAACTTTCTTCCGTTTTACCCCTCGCTTTGGGATGCTATCTTCTTACCGATCATCTAAATTGCCGCCCCAGTGTCATAATTCGCAATTCCCCATGCCAGAACGGATGGGAGCCATCGGAGCAACCGGGCCGATAGCCCCCAGAACCCACCCGAATTGAGAGGATTTAGCCGTGCTTGAAGCTTATCGCCAGCATGTCGCCGAGCGTGCCGCGCTTGGAATTCCGCCCCTGCCCTTGTCCGCGCAGCAGACCGCGGAATTGGTCAGCCTATTGCAGAACCCGCCCAAGGGTGAAGAGACGGTCCTCGTCGATCTTCTCACCCACCGCGTTCCCGCCGGTGTCGATGACGCCGCCAAGGTCAAGGCCACGTTCCTGGCCGGCCTCGCCAAGGGAACCGAGTCCTGCGCGCTGATCTCCAAGGTCAAGGCCACGGAATTGCTGGCGACCATGCTGGGCGGCTTCAACATCAAGCCGCTGATCGACCTGTTGGCCGATGCCGAGGTCGGCGCCGCCGCCGCCGCCGGTCTGAAGACCAGCCTGCTGATGTTCGACTTCTTCCACGACGTCAAGGAACTGGCCGACAAGGGCAACGCCAATGCCAAGGCCGTGTTGCAGTCTTGGGCCGATGCCGAATGGTTCACCTCGCGTCCGGAAGTGCCGGCCTCGCTGACCGTGACCGTGTTCAAGGTGACCGGCGAGACCAACACCGACGATCTATCCCCCGCTCCCGACGCTTGGTCGCGCCCCGACATCCCGTTGCATGCTCTGGCCATGCTGAAGAACGCCCGCCCCGGCATCAATGCCGACGAGCCCGGCAAGATCGGCCCGCTGAAGCAGCTTGAGGCGCTGAAGGGCAAGGGCAACCTGATCGCCTATGTCGGCGATGTGGTCGGCACCGGCTCCTCGCGCAAATCCGCCACCAATTCGGTGCTGTGGTTCACCGGCGAAGACATTCCGTTCGTGCCGAACAAGCGTTTCGGTGGCGTCTGCCTGGGCACCAAGATCGCCCCGATCTTCTACAACACCATGGAAGATGCCGGCGCGCTGCCGATCGAACTCGACGTGTCGAAGATGGACATGGGCGACGTGGTCGAACTGCGTCCCTATGAGGGCAAGGCCTTCAAGAACGGCGAGCTGATTTCGGAATTCACCGTCAAGTCCGAGGTGATCTTCGACGAAGTGCGCGCCGGTGGCCGTATCCCCCTGATCATCGGCCGTGGCCTGACCACCAAGGCGCGCGAAGCCCTGGGCCTGCCCGTCTCGACCCTATTCCGCCTGCCCGCCGTGCCGGCCAATTCCGGCAAGGGTTTCTCGCTGGCGCAAAAGATCGTCGGCCGTGCCGTCGGTCTGCCGGAAGGCCAGGGCGTGCGCCCCGGCACCTATTGCGAACCCAAAATGACCACCGTCGGCTCGCAGGACACCACCGGCCCGATGACCCGCGACGAGCTGAAGGATCTGGCTTGCCTGGGCTTCTCCGCCGATCTGGTGATGCAGTCGTTCTGTCATACCTCGGCCTATCCCAAGCTGGTCGACGTCAAGACCCATAAGGAATTGCCGGCCTTCATCAGCACCCGTGGCGGCGTCGCCCTGCGTCCGGGCGATGGCGTCATCCATTCCTGGCTGAACCGCCTGCTGCTGCCCGACAGCGTCGGCACCGGCGGTGATTCACACACCCGCTTCCCCATCGGCATTTCCTTCCCCGCCGGTTCGGGTCTGGTCGCCTTCGCCGCCGCCACCGGCGTTATGCCGCTGGACATGCCGGAATCGGTGCTGGTGCGCTTCAAGGGCACCTTGCAGCCGGGCGTGACCTTGCGCGATCTGGTCAACGCCATTCCGCTGTACGCCATCAAGCAGGGCCTGCTGACGGTCGATAAGACGAATAAGAAGAACGTCTTCTCGGGCCGCATCCTGGAAATCGTCGGTCTGCCCGACCTGAAGATCGAGCAGGCGTTCGAGCTGTCCGACGCCTCGGCCGAGCGGTCCGCCGCCGGTTGCGCCGTCCACCTGGATAAGGCGCCGATCGTCGAGTACATGACCTCGAACATCACCTTGATGAAGTGGATGATCGCCAACGGTTACGAGGACGCCCGCACCCTGCGCCGCCGTATCCAGGCCATGGAAGCCTGGATCGCCACCGGCACCCTGCTGGCCCCCGACGCCGATGCCGAATATGCCGCCGTGATCGACATCGATCTGGCCGACATCAAAGAGCCGATCGTCGCTTGCCCGAACGATCCGGACGACGTCAAGCTGCTGTCCGAAGTCTCGGGCGCCAAGATCGACGAAGTGTTCATCGGCTCGTGCATGACCAATATCGGTCACTTCCGCGCCGCCGGTAAGATCCTGGACGGCAAGAGCGATCTGCCGACCCGCTTGTGGATCGCCCCGCCGACCAAGATGGACGCCGCCATCCTGACTGAGGAAGGCTATTACGCCATCCTCGGCAAGTCGGGCGCCCGCATGGAAACCCCCGGCTGCTCGCTGTGCATGGGCAATCAGGCGCAGATCCGCAAGGGCTCGACCGCCATCTCGACCTCGACCCGCAACTTCCCCAACCGTCTCGGCATCGACACCCAGGTCTATCTGGGCTCGGCCGAGTTGGCGTCGGTCTGCGCGTTGATGGGCAAGATCCCGACCCCGGCCGAGTACATGGAGCAGGTGACCGTGGTTAACGCCAAGGCCGCCGACGTCTATCGCTACATGAACTTCGACAAGATCGCCGCCTTCCGCGATCTGGCCGACACCGTCACCGTCTGACCCTTTCGTCAGACCGACACATGGCACCCCCGCCGGGCAACCGGTGGGGGTGTTTTGTTTTCCGCACCATGCATTTGTCGATTGGGGATCGCCTGCACATATAAGGAGGGATGCACGACACCCCCAGGGAGGAACTCCCCATGTCCGTGGTTGGCCACGATAGCCTGAACACCCGCCGCACTCTGACCATCGATGGCCAGTCCTTCGACTATTTCAGCCTGGAGGCGGCGGCCCGCGCCGGGCTGGGCGATTTCTCGCGCCTGCCCTATTCGCTGAAGGTGCTGCTGGAAAACCTGCTGCGCCATGAAGACGGCCGCACCGTCAAGGTCGAGGACATCAAGGCCGTCGCCGCCTGGGTCGAGACCGGAGGATCCGACCGCGAGATCGCCTATCGCCCGGCCCGCGTGTTGATGCAGGACTTCACCGGCGTGCCCGCCGTGGTCGATCTGGCCGCCATGCGCGATGCCGTCGTTGCCCTGGGCGGCGACGCCACCCGCATCAACCCGCTATCGCCGGTCGATCTGGTCATCGACCATTCGGTGATGGTCGATTTCTACGCCACCGCCGACGCTCTGACCAAGAACACCGACATGGAGTTCCAGCGCAACGGCGAACGCTATGCCTTCCTGCGCTGGGGCCAGACGGCGTTCGACAATTTCCGCGTGGTGCCGCCCGGCACCGGCATTTGCCACCAAGTGAACTGCGAATATCTGGCCAAGGTGGTGTGGACCGCCGCCGATGGCGACCGCCAACTGGCCTATCCCGACACCCTGGTCGGCACCGACAGCCACACCACCATGGTCAATGGCCTGGCCGTGCTGGGATGGGGCGTCGGCGGCATCGAGGCTGAAGCGGCAATGCTGGGCCAGCCGATATCCATGCTGGTGCCCGATGTCGTCGGCTTCAAGCTGACCGGCGCCACGCCCGAAGGCGTCACCGCCACCGATGTGGTGCTGACCGTCACCCAAATGCTGCGCAAGGCCGGTGTGGTCGGCAAGTTCGTCGAGTTCTACGGCCCCGGCCTGGAGGCGCTGGCCCTGCCCGACCGTTTGACCATCGCCAATATGGCCCCTGAATACGGCGCCACCTGCGGCTTCTTCCCCATCGACGCCGAGACCATCCGCTATTTGAGCTTCACCGGCCGCGATCCGGCCCAAATCGCCCTGGTCGAGCACTACGCCAAGGCGCAAGGGCTGTGGCGCGACGCCGACAGCATCGACCCGGTGTTCTCGGACACGCTGACGCTGGATTTGGGGACCGTCGTGCCCTCGCTGGCCGGTCCGAAGCGCCCGCAGGACCGCGTCCCCCTATCCGCCGCCAAGACAGGCTTTGCCGAGGCCCTGCCCGGCCTGACCAGCGTCGATCCCACTCTGTCGGTGCCGGTCGCGGGAGCCGGCTACAGCCTGACGCATGGGGCCGTGGTCATCGCCGCCATCACCTCCTGCACCAACACCTCGAACCCCTCGGTGATGGTCGCCGCCGGGCTGCTGGCGAAAAAGGCCGTCGCCAAGGGGCTGACCCGCAAACCCTGGGTCAAGACCTCGCTGGCCCCAGGCTCGCAAGTGGTCGAGGACTATCTGAAAGCCGCCGGGCTACAGGACAGTCTGGACGCATTGGGCTTCAACATCGCCGGGTTCGGCTGCACCACCTGCATCGGCAATTCCGGCCCGCTCGACCCGCCGATCGCCCATGCGGTGGACGACAACGGCTTGGTGGTCGCGGCGGTGCTGTCGGGCAACCGCAATTTTGAAGGCCGCATCAGCCCGCATGTCAAAGCCAACTACTTGGGTTCACCGCCGTTGGTGGTCGCCTATGCCATCGCCGGCTCGATGACCATCGACATCACCACCGAACCGCTGGGCATCGGCAGCGACGGCCAGCCGGTCTATCTGAAGGATGTGTGGCCGAGCAATGCCGAGGTGCGCGACGCCGTCGCGCAGTATCTGACCCGCGAATTGTACGTCAGCCGCTATGCCAACGTGTTCGCCGGGCCGAAGCAGTGGCAGGCGGTCAAGTTCCCATTAGGCCAAACCTATGCCTGGGACGATCACTCGACCTATGTGAAGAACCCGCCCTATTTCGACGGCATGACCAAGAAGCCGCCCGCCGGTTTCAACGACATCACCGGAGCGCGGCCGCTGGCGATCCTCGGCGATTCGATCACCACCGACCATATCTCGCCAGCCGGCAACATCAAGGCGGCGACGCCGGGCGGAGCCTTCCTCATCGCCCATGGCGTGGCCCCGCAGGACTTCAACAGCTATGGCGCGCGGCGCGGCAATGACGACGTGATGACGCGCGGCACCTTCGCCAATGTGCGCCTGAAGAACGAGATGGCCCCCGGCACCGAGGGCGGCATGACCCGTTACCAGCCCTCGGGCACCGAGATGTTCATCTACGACGCCTCGATGCTGTACCAAGCCGCCGGCACGCCTTTGGTCATCGTCGCCGGCAAGGAATACGGCACCGGCTCGTCACGCGACTGGGCCGCCAAAGGCACCAAGCTGCTGGGCGTCAAGGCGGTCATCGCCGAGAGCTTCGAGCGCATCCACCGCTCGAATTTGGTGGGGATGGGCATCCTGCCCTTGCAGTTCAAACCCGGCACCGACCGCAAGACCCTGGGCCTCGACGGCACCGAGGTCTTCGATATCCTCGGCCTGTCGCAAGGCGTCAAGCCACGCGAGGACATCGAAGTCCGTATCACCCGCGCCGACGGCCTGGACCAGACCATCACCGTGCTCAGCCGCATCGACACCCTGGACGAGGTCGATTACTACCGCCACGGCGGGATTTTGCAGTACGTGCTGAGGAGCTTGGTGGCGTGACCGGCGGGGTGACGACGGAGGTGTCGAGGGGGTAGAGCGGAATATATTCAATGAGGTGCCCCATCACGGCCTCCTCATTTAGAATCGTTCCGCTATGATGCCGCCCCTCCTCGCCCGACGGCGTCTCCCCCGACCAGGACAACCCTTTCCATGATGGCTTTTTCACATGTCGCAATCAGCGTATCAGCCTGGGGAGTCCTGGTCGCATCGGGAAACGGCACCCATGATTGGCGGGCTTTTGGGCTAGCGGCAGTGGCTTCGCTGCTGCCCGACCTCGACCACCCGAAATCCTGGCTGGGGCGGCGCTTGCCGTTCCTGTCGCATCCCATCGCCGCGGTGTTCGGCCATCGCGGTATCACGCATTCGCTATTGGCGGTGGTCGCTGCGCTGATGGCGTGGTCGACGGCGCTGGGGTGGATGGGGCCACCACTGGCTTTGGGTTATCTGTCGCATCTGGCGGCAGACGCGCTGACGCCCCAAGGGGTGCCGTTGCTGTGGCCGATCAAACGGCGCTTCGGCCTGGCGCTATGCACCACCGGCGGAGCGATGGAGCGTCTATTGGTCGCCGCTACCGTCGGCACCGCGTTGTGGCTGCTGCGCGCGCGGCTTACCGGTGTGGCTTAACCGTTGGGATGCTCGACGGCGGCCATGCGCTTACGCTTGGCGGCGTCCTTGCTGTCGGCCTGCATCTTCAGCACATAGGGGCGCATGCGCAGATCCGACTCGATGATGTGATCGACCAGCCACTCCTTGAGAAAACGGCTCATGTTGCGGATCATGGTGTCGCGGATCTCGCCGTGCGAAGAGGTGTACTCGCCCAACACCACCGACAGCTTCTTCAACACGTCGCGATGCTGGCGGCGATGCGATTCCGAGTAGGGATAGCGGATCTTGAGCTGGATTTCCTCTTCGCGGCTGAAATGTTCCCCCGTGTATTCGACCAGCCCCAGCAGCACATGCGCCACTTTTTTGTGTTCGATATGGCCGGAGATGGCGACTTCAAATTCGTTGATCATATCGACGAGGTGTTTGTGGTCGTCGTCGATGGTTGGATCGCCGACACACATCGCTTCGCGCCACGCGATCGACATTCCTAAACACTCCCACGCGAGAACTTTCGAGTTCAGACTATCCGATCGCGGCACCGATTTCCAGCGCCAGCCACAACGGCTAGGCGATTAGAAGACATCAAAAGACCGACTAACAGTGACAGCCATCACACCGCCAAGTAAAAATAGATGATATTGGAAAACTATTCGCCGCGCCGCCACAACCGCACAACCGCACAACCGCCACGGCCCTGCGGTCGAGGGGCAGAAATGACAGGCTTGCATTCCCATTCCGCGAGGCGGCAACGGCCAGCATGGCAGGGAATGCCGAACATACTATTGGATAGTCCGCAGTGGGGGGATGCCCCGAATAGGAAAGGCACCCTCTCTCGATTGGCCTGGCCGGTTTTGCCCCGGCCGCACTTGCGCCGGCAGAAATGCTGCCTACATGAGGGTAGTCGTTACGTTCTTTTGCGCTGCAGCATGATTAAATTTAAACCGCATTTTACATTGTTTGAATAAACTGCCTTCAACTTCCGTATATGCTTAATTGTTTTGTGAATTTACTACTGCCACGCTATAGTGTCCTCAACAATAACCCTAGGGCCGTTAAGAGCCAGACAGGGGGGAGCCATCAAAATGTCGAGCGTCTGCAAACCAGCCAGCATTGTCAGCGAGAAATCACCGATCATCGGTGCCATCCGGTCGCGCCCACGCAACGCCGCCAACCGTTTCCTTGCCCGCGAAGAACCGGCGCTGGGAGATCTGTTGGACGATCCGATGACTCGCCGCCTGATGGCCAGCGACGGGGTGCGGTTGGATCACCTGATGGATGTGATCGCCCAAGCCAAATCGGGACTGGCCGACCGCTAGGCGGTCAGTCCTCGGTCTCCAGCGACGCCACATAGCGCAATCCGCGAACCGCCGTGCGCAGCCAGTCGGCCTGTTCATCGGCGGCGGGGTAAACCATGTAGGCGGGGCGGCGGAACTCGGGCGCATTCGGCACGATATACAGCCGGTTATCCAGCATATAGGGCCGAACGACGCGCATGGGGAAGTAGCCGAAGCCGCCATTGGCGAGGATATGCTGCAACCCCAGCGCCCCCAGGCTGACCGAAATGGCCGGAGTCGACAGGTCAGGGAAAGCTTGGCTATGGGCGGCGCGGAATTCCGGCCCCCAATCGACGAAGACATAACCGCCATCCCACTGCCCCACTTCACGGGGCGTGGTCGAGACCAGGACCAGACGTTCCTCCAGCAGCTTTTCGGTGACCAGACCGGGGCGGCCGAGCGGCGAATACATCACGCCGACATCGATCAGGCCTTCCGACAATTGCCGCATCAAACCATCCGACAGGCCCACTTCGACGCGTAAGGCGACATCGGGCATGGCGGCGCGCATCCACGGCACCCAGCGCAACAGCATGCGATCCCACAGCGAGAACTGCCCGCCGACCGTCAGCACCGAGCGAAAGCCCGGCGGCAGCGCCAGTTCCTGCCGCGCCTGTTCCCACACACGAACCATGGTGGTGGCATAGCGGCGGAATTGCACGCCGGCAGTGGTCAGTTCCGTGCCCGCCTTGCTGCGCGTGAACAGGGACCGGCCAAGCTCGTCCTCCAGCGCTTTGATGCGCATGCTGACGGTGGACTGAGTAACACTCAAACGTTCCGCCGCCTTGTTGAAATTGCCGGTTTCAGCGATTTCGAGGAAGGTGCGGGCCAGGTCGATATTCATGGAAAAGTCCGTTCGGGGCCAACGCCATCGTCATGGCCCGCAGCATGGAAACGTTCCCGCTTCTAGCGTAGTTGCGCTGCAACATCAATAAATTTGATCGGAAATGTGGCAAAGTCGCCACGAAGTGTGGCAAATTTACCTCATATGGAGGCGCGAACGAACTCCAGCATGCTCTTCTCGCAATGCTCGGCCTTCAGGCGATAACCCAGGCCGTCCATCACCGCCGTCAGGGTTTGCGTGGCTGCCTCGCCCCAGCTCTCGGCGAACACCACCGGAGAACAGGCCTCCAGCACCGCTTTGGCGCCCAGCAGCACGTCCGCTTCCATGCCCTCGACATCGATCTTGATGATGGCCACAGGCGCGCTGAAACTCGGCAAATAGTCATCCAGCCGCATCACCTCGATGTCGCCCTCGCTTGCCCGTTCCAAGCGTGCCGCCCCGCAATTCGTCGCCAGCAGGTTGACCGCCCGCGCCCGCCCCGCCACCTGCCCCAGCGCCATCTGGATCGGGCGGATTTTGTCCGCCAGCCCATTGTCGGCGATGTTTTTCAGCAAGCAGGCATAATTCGCCGCCACCGGCTCGAAGGTCACGACATCGCGCCCCAACAGCGCCGCCGCATAGATCGAATGGTTGCCGATATTGCCGCCGATATCGACCATCACGCCCGGCTGCTGGCAATTTTTCATGTAATCGAGAAGCGCGTCTTCGTAGAACCGCTTCACCTGCACCGGATAGGCGCGCATGAGGTCGCGCGCCGAGGGATGCGTCAGAAAGAAGTCACGCCCCGAATTGTGGAAATGGCAGCAACGCTCGTCGAGCGACAGCTCCGCGCATTTCCTCAGGAAGCAGGAAGAAAAGTCCTCGCCATAAAGAACGTCTATGGTGAGATAGTTCTTCGCTTCCAGCGTCCGCGACAGACCGTAAAATGAGCCGGGCTCGACGGGCGCGCTGGTAATAACGGCGAGCGGCACCCCATCTGGCAAAACTAGGTTCGTCTGCTCGATAAATTCAGAGACCCGCCCCAGCCGCTCCCCCTCGACCAACAGACGAAGGGAGGAGGCGCGGGCAAGCTGATCCGGACTGACGGCGATCGAGCAGGACTCGCCCCGCAAATCGATTTGCACGCCCTGCCCCCAGGAGATCCTGGACGCAATTCCAACCCCGGTTTCCATTCCAGGCGCTCCCCCTTGCCTCACCCGGACCGACAATACCCGATATTTCGGCATCGTCCCCGCGCAAGGTGACGGCGCCGATCAAATGAACGGCGCCGTCACGTTCTCGAACCGGCGCTTTAGTGGGCGCGGGTCAGCACCGAGGACAGGCGGCGGGCGAAGGCAGCCGGGTCGGGCAGCACCTCGCCCTCGACGATGCGGGCCTGATCAAGCAGCAGCCAAGCGGCATCGGCCAGGGTGTCGGCGGTGCCGTCCGCCTTGGCCTCACCCGCCAGACGGCGGATCAACGGATGACGGGCGTTGACCTCAAGGATGCGCACCGAGCGCTGCGGAGCGGTCTGCTGATGCTGGCGCAGCAGGCGTTCCAGATGCAGGCCCATATCGCCATCGTCGGCAACCAGACAGACCGGGCTTTCGGTCAGACGCTCGGACACCCGCACGTCCTTGACCTGTTCGCCCAGCGTGACCTTGAAGGCGGCGATCAACGCCGCCACTTCATCGCCGGCAGCCGGCTCGGGGCGGGTGTCGTCAACCCCTTCGGCAGCCTTGATCGCCGACAGATCCGCACCGCCCTGAGCCACCGAACGGAACGGCTTGTCCTGATAGGCGTTGATGCCGTTCGGCCAGAACTCGTCGATCGGATCGGTCAGCAACAGAACCTCGACGCCCTTGGCGACGAAGCCTTCGATCTGCGGGCTTTTCTTCAGCGCCTCGATCTCGTCGCCGGTGATCATATAGATGGCGTCCTGGCCCTCCTTCATCCGCGACACATAGGCCGCCAGGCTGATCGGCTCGTCGGACTGGGTGGTGCGGAAGCGGCAGAGGTCGAGAATCTCGGTCTTGCGCTCGAAGTCCTCGTACAGCCCTTCCTTCAGCACCGGGCCGAAGGTGGTCCAGAAGGTCTGGTAGTCGCCGGACTCGGCATCCTCGGCCTTCTTCTTCAACTCGCCCAGGATACGCTTGACCAGACCGCTGCGGATTTTCGCCAGCACCGGGTTGTGCTGCAACATCTCGCGGCTGACGTTCAGCGGCAGATCCTGGCTGTCGACCACGCCGCGCACGAAGCGCAGATAGGGCGGCAGCAGCTCGGCACAGTCGTCGGTGATGAACACCCGCTTCACATACAGCTTCAGATGCTGCTTGCGGTCGGGGTGGAAGATGTCGAACGGCTTCTGGCTCGGCACATAGAGCAGGCTGGTGTACTCGATGGCGCCTTCGACCTTGGCATGCAAGGTCAGCCACGGATCGTCGAAGGCATGGGCGACGTGGTGGTAGAATTCCTTGTACTGCTCGGGCGTGATCTCGGACTTGGACCGCGTCCACAGCGCCGAGGCAGTGTTGACCGCTTCTTCCTTGCCGTCCTCGACCAGGATCACCGGCAGGGCGATATGGTCGGAATAGGTCTTCACGATGGTATGCAGACGCATCGATTCGAGGAACTCGTCCTCGCCGTCGCGCAAATGCATGACGATCTTGGCGCCGCGCTCGGCGGCCGCATCTTCGGCGACGGTGAATTCGCCCTTGCCGTCCGACACCCAGCGCCAGCCTTGCGCTTCACCGGCGCGGCGGGTGATGACCTCGACCTTGTCGGCGACCATGAAGGCGGAATAGAAGCCGACGCCGAACTGGCCAATCAGCGAAACGTCCTTTTTGGAATCGCCACTCAACTGGTTGAGGAACGCCGCCGTGCCGGACCGGGCGATGGTGCCCAGGTT
>DATGZW010000136.1:0-3632 GCA_035297005.1 Patescibacteria group bacterium | reverse complement strand
AACGCCGTCCCGCCGCGCCGCCGTTGGGGCATTGGGGTCGCCCGGCACGAAGTGAAACACCGGGTAAATCCGCACATCGTCATGCGGGCGCAGGATGTCCATCGTCTGCGACACGATGTTCGCATAGGATCCATCGACGATGATCGGGACGTGATTGTCATCCACTCCCTGCGACGCCTGCGCCAGGGTCGCCGCGTCGGCAGGGTCAAATCCGGCACGGACTGCGATTAGGTAGGTTGAGTAATAGTGGAATTCGATATCCATCGAGGAAGGCCTTTGCTGTTCAATTTTCCAGGCTCATTTTTGGCTAACGACGCACCGAAAGGAAGTTATATTCACTTATTGAATGATTATTAATCAATATAAGCAACTATAAGTTGTTACGTGGGTCGTCCTGATAATTTTGATGGCAAGCGGGCCACCAAATCCCAGGGCGTGTCGTCACCCCCGTCATTCCATCAAAGGCCAATCGGATCATCCTGCGGAGACTAACTTCGCCCTCTACCGCGAACGTAACATGGTCGAGCGTTTCTTCTGCAAACTCAAAGCCTTCCTGGCCATCGCCACCCGCTACGACAAACTCGCCAACACCTTCCTTGCGGCCGTCCATCTGGTTTTGGCGCCGTTTTGGCTCAACTGACGACACGCCCGAGAAAAACTTTCCCGCGTTATGTTGTAGATCGTCATCACCACGGCGAGCGGTCTTTCGCTTCTGGCTTCCGTGCTGTCGCGGCTTCGTTGTTCCATAAGTAGCAACAATGAATTGCAAATTGATGCCATTAACGTCTCGGCGGAATAACCTATAATTACAGTTAACTAATCGCCCATCATGAATTTTGGAGAACTCCACAATGTTCAAGACCTTCGCCCGCAGCATGGCCGTGGCCCTCGTCGTTACTGCCGCCCCCGCACTGGCCGCCGGCCCGACGACCGACCTGTCCCAGATCGAAGGCGGTACTTTCGCCGTCGATAAGAACCACGCCAAAATCATCTTCTCGACTACCCATTTCGGTTTTTCGACCTATTACGGCCTGTTCACCGACTTTGATGCCAAGCTGGGCTTCGACCCCAAGGCCCCCGCCGCCAGCACGTTGGAAGTCACCGTCAACACCAATGGGATCGACACCACCAACCCCAAGCTTGACGCTCACCTGAAGTCGGCGGACTTCTTCAACAGCGCTGAGTTCCCCACCGCCGTCTTCAAAAGCACCAAGATCGTGGTGACCGGCCCGACCACCGGTGAAGTGACCGGCGATTTGACCCTGCATGGCGTGACCAAGCCGGTGACCTTGCGGACCACCTTCAACGGCGGCGGCGTCAGCCCGATGACCAAGGCCTATGTGCTGGGCTTCAACGCCGTGGGCACGCTGAATCGTTCTGATTTCGGCATCAAAACCTATGTTCCGGTCGTCGGCGACGAGGTGACGCTGACCATCAGCGGTGAATTCGACCGCGTGCAGTAAAGCGGTTTTCCGGAACAAGAGGTGGCAATGACCAAAGCTCCCGTTTTCTTCATCTCCCACGGCGCGCCGACCTTTGCGCTTGAGCCGGGCACCCTTGGTCCCCGCTTGAACGTCTTGGGAAAGGCCTTGTCCAAGGCGGCGGCGGTGCTCGTCGTCTCGCCGCACTGGCAGACCCGTGACGTCCGCGTCATGACCACGCCGACGCCGGAGACCATCCACGACTTCGGCGGCTTCCCTGCGGCGCTTTACGAGTTGCAATACCCGGCGCAGGGGCATCCCGTCTTGGCGGCGGAGGCAGGCCGTCTGCTGGCCAAGGCAGGGTTCGCGGCGAGCTTCGACGACCGCCGCGGCCTGGATCATGGCGCTTGGGTGCCGCTGTTTCATCTGCTGCCCGCCGCCGACATCCCGGTCTTTCAGGTGTCGATGCCGGACCAACTCGATACGGCGGGGGCGGTGACACTGGGCCAAGCGCTGGCGCCGCTACGGGACCAGGGCGTGGCCATCGTCTGCTCGGGCAGCATGACCCACAATCTGCACGAGTTCCGTCAAGGTGACGTCGGCGAGGCTGCTTATGTTCAAGAGTTCCGGAACTGGGTCCGTCAGGCAGTAGTCGCCGACGCCGTCGAGCGTGCGGTCGCCTATCGCCAGTACGCCCCGCACGCGGCTAGGGCGCATCCGACCGAGGAACATTTCCTGCCCTTGCTGGTCGCCCTGGGCGCTCGCGCCGACGGCGAAACCGCACAGGTCATCGAAGCTGACACCACCTATGGGGTGATTTCGATGGAATCCTATATGTGGGGCGATAATGAAAGAGTTCGACATGAATAAATCGGATCACTATACGGGCGTCGCCAAGGCGCTGCATTGGACCATGGCGGCCGTCATCGTGGTGGCGTGGATCATCGGCTATTACGCCAGCACTTTGGTTTATGGCGTCGATGCGGCTAAGGCGGGAACCATCACGCTGCACAAATCTATCGCTACCCTGACGCTGTTCCTGATCGTCGCCCGCGTGCTGTGGCGGCTTACCCATCGCCCGCCCGCGCTGACGGGGATGAGTCCCATCACGCAGACCGCCGCGCATGCCGGACATTTTCTGCTCTATGGCGTCATGGTGGCATTGCCGGTGGTCGGCTGGGGCTATAGCTCCGCCGCCGGCTATGACGTCCCAGTGGCCGGGCTATTCCATATCCCGCGATTGGTGGCGAAGAACGATGCCCTGCGAGACATCTTCAAAGCCGCCCATTTCTGGCTGGCCTGGGGCATTTTCGCCCTGGTGCTAGGGCATGTGGGATTTGCCTTGAAGCACCGTTTTATCGACCGCGACGGAACCCTGGCATCGATGCTGCCGCGCCGATCCTGATTGGTTGCGTCGGCGGCAGGGACAGCGCGCGCCCTGCCGCCGATGGAGACCCATCCTCTTGGCAGCGGTTTTGAGCCGTGCCTATTTGGCCGGCTTCCAATCTTTGATCTCTTGATCCCGCGCACTCCGTTCGGTGGGGGAAAGATGGCTGCCGATGTTGTTCGCCATGGCCAGAAGCTCACCTTTCTGTGGCTGCATCGCCGCAAGCCTGCACCAAAAATAGGCCAGTGAAAGATCGGTGGGGACGCCACGCCCCAAACTGTAGAAATTCGACAAGCGTATTTGCGCATCCGCGGAACCACGATCGGCGGCTCGGCGATAATATTGAGCGGCGTCGGTGAAATTCTGCGGAATACCATCGCCACGTTCCGCCGCCAGCCCCAATTCATAAAGTGCCAATGGGTGATTCTGGTCGGCGGAAAAATGGAACCATTTAAGCGCCTCGACATGGTCGACCGGAACGCCTTCTCCCATCTTGTAGATCACGCCCAAGATATATTGAGCGGCGGAGTTGTCGTGATCTGCCGCCTTGCGTATCCATTTTGCCGCTTCCACCGGATCTTTGGCGACGCCAAGACCCTGGCGATAGGCCGAGCCGACGCTGAGTAGGGCGAATTTATTGCCCTGTTCGGCGGCCATTTTGCTCCATTTAAAGAACTCGTCCAGATTGCGCGGAACGCCTTGGCCGTTGAGATAGCGCAGGCTCAACTCATACTGCGCGTCGGAATTCCCTTTTTCGGCAGCCATGCGAAACCAACGGACGGCTTCGACCTGATCGACAGCAACGCCCTTGCCGTTAAGATAGC
>DATGZW010000135.1:0-3977 GCA_035297005.1 Patescibacteria group bacterium | reverse complement strand
GCCGATCAACTGAGCCTTCACCACGGCGCTGGCCTTGGTGAAATCCATCTGACCGGCATAGCGTTCCTTAAGCGCAGCCATGGTCCGCCCCATGTCCTTGACGCCCTGGGCGCCAATCTCGGCGATGACCGTGGCCACCGCCTCGCTGACGTCGTCTGCCGACAGCTGGACCGGCAGGAACCGCTCGATGATCGCGATCTCCTCGGCCTCCTGCTGAGCCAATTCCAGGCGGCCGCCCTGTTCATAAAGAGCGATGCTCTCGCGCCGCTGCTTCATCATCGACTGCATCATCTGCAGGATTTCATCCTCGCCGATGCCATCGGCGATCCCGCGCGGCCGGGCCGCGATGTCGCGATCCTTGAGCGCCGCCAGAATCAGACGCACGGTAGACACCGTGCGCACGTCCCTGGACAGCATGGCCGACTTTAATGCATCGCTAAGCCGCTGTCGCAGCATCTGCTGTCTTCCCCTGATTATAATCGCAAGCTTGGGAGACTACAGCAAAACCTCTGCAAAATCAAGTTTCTAAGCCGTTGAAAAGGCGGCGCTTTCAAAAATTCACAGGACACTTGACGGAACCCTCCATTTTGCCTATGTACGACGAAATTTGCCTACCGCCAGATGGGGTCTATCACCGGTCCCACAGGGGTGAGCCGCGACTTTGTCGGCTCACCTCCGTTTGCGCGCGCAGCCATACCAGAGTACTCAGTAGGGATCTCGAATGAACCAGGAATCGCCGCAAGCCCACACCTTCAGCCCCCGCCCGCCGGGTGCGACCGCCGCCGTGGTGTTGGCCGACGGTACGGTGATGTGGGGCCGAGGCGTCGGTGCTCCGGGGGCCGCCGTCGGCGAGGTGGTGTTCAACACCTCGATGACCGGCTACCAGGAAACCCTGACCGACCCCAGCTATGCCGGTCAGATCATCACCTTCACCTTCCCCCATATCGGCAATGTCGGCGCCAACGGCGAAGACGTCGAATGCATCTCGCCAGCCGCGCGCGGGCTGATCCTGCGTGCTGACATCACCGAGCCGTCGAACTGGCGCTCCACCCGTCATCTGGACGCTTGGCTGACCTCCAGCGGGATTCCCGGCATCAGCGGCGTCGATACCCGCGCTCTGACGCGGCGTATCCGCGAAAGCGGCGCCCCCAACGGCACCATCGTCCATGCGCCCAATGGCGAGTTCGACCTTCCGGCCTTGCGCGCCATGGCCGCCAATTGGCCCGGTCTGATCGACATGGATCTGGCGAAAGAGGTCACCTGCCGCCAGACTTATACCTGGGAAGAATCGCTATGGACGCGCGGCCAGGGCTATGGCCACCAGACCCGCCCCGACTTCCATGTGGTCGCCGTTGATTACGGCGCCAAGCGCAACATCCTGCGCTGTCTGGCCGCCGCCGGCTGCCGCGTCACCGTGGTCCCCGCCGACACCTCGGCGGAAGACGTGCTGGCGCATAAGCCCGACGGCGTGTTTCTGTCGAACGGTCCCGGCGATCCGGCGGCAACCGGCGTCTATGCGGTGCCGATGATCCAGGGCGTGCTGGCCAGCAATGTGCCGCTGTTCGGCATCTGCCTGGGCCACCAGATGCTGGCCTTGGCGCTGGGCGGCAAGACCTGCAAGATGGACACCGGCCATCGCGGCGCCAATCACCCGGTCAAGGATCTGGCCACCGGCCGCGTCGAGATCACCAGCCAGAACCACGGCTTCGCCGTTATCGCCGAGAGCCTGCCGCAAGGCGTTCAGGTGACGCACAAGTCGCTGTTCGACGGTTCGGTGGAAGGCCTTGCAGTCGATGGCAAGCCGGTGTTCTCGGTGCAGTACCACCCGGAAGCCAGCCCCGGACCGCAGGACAGCCACCATCTGTTCGCCCGTTTCGTCGCGCTGATGCAAGAGCGGGCCTAGGGCGATGGTTATTCGGCCACGCTTGTTGGATGAGGCAAAAGACGCAGAGGACAAAATCCTCTGCCTTTTGGACTATCGCAATTATCACAGCGATGGAGCGGCTACTCTTTCAGAAAAAGAAATAAAAGAAAGCATATTAATAAACAGAAACATTGTATTTGAAACGGCCTTCGGCAATCTGACAGATCCAATTTATAACTACGACAATCCGACGGACAGCTTTATCTCCCAAAAGTCAGAGCAAGGCAGAGTCCGTTACAGCATCTCATTCCCTGGCACTCGATATGTCAATGGATGGAGCGATGAGAAATATCAACGTATCGCGGAGGGGATTTCCTTCTCCGGCGATGAAGTTGTTGGCGTCCCGGCTGCGGATCGCACCGTAACGCTTAACCACAACCAGCCTGACTATCAGGAAACGGTTGCGGCTCTGGACAAGGTGCTCCAGGAGTTCCGGGATGACCACCGCCTGGATAATGAGTTGGGGCAGGAGAAGCGCGCTTGGCTCAAGGCGCTGGAAGCTGGTCGTGAACTGTTCAACGATACGATTCTCAAAGTTCGTATCGCGACGACGCTGATCCTGGAGCCTCTACGATGGTTGGTCGAGAAATATGATAGCGCGCTTGTCGGCGCAGCCGCATCAACGGCCCTTACGCTGATGATCGAATTACTCAAGAAAGCAGTTTAACCACAGAGGCACAGAGAGGCTGTGCCGCGAAAAACGGCGGTGCGTCCCTCCCACGAATTTGTTAATGAATTTTCGGCAAAGCGGCAGGATCACACTTCTCCCCTTCCTTCTCTGCGCCTCTGTGTCTCTGTGGTTAATATTTTTTCCAAGGATACCCGATGCTGCCACCCAAAGACCCGCTGACGGATCGAATCATCGGCTGCGCCATTGAGGTTCATCGGACATTGGGGCCTGGCTTGTTAGAGTCGGCTTACGAGGAATGCCTGTGCTATGAACTGTCGCGGGCTGGCATCCCCCATCGTCGGCAGACGCATCTGCCGGTGGTGTACAAAGAGGTAAAGCTGGATTGCGGCTACAAGATCGACATCGTGGTGGACGAGAAAGTGGTGATCGAGTTGAAAGCGGTTGAGCGTTTGGCTCCCGTGCATGCGGCTCAGATCATCACTTACCTCCGCCTCAGCGGCTATTCGGTCGGCCTGCTGATGAATTTTAACGTTCCGATCCTGCGGGATGGGATCAAGCGGTTCGTGGCGTAATACCACAGTCTGTCCAACGAATAATTTTGACGAGTAGCGCAACTCCCATGCCCAAACGTACAGACATCAAGTCCATCCTCATCATCGGCGCCGGGCCGATCGTCATCGGCCAAGCCTGCGAGTTCGACTATTCGGGCGTGCAGGCCTGCAAGGCGCTGAAGGAGGAAGGCTACCGGGTCATCCTGGTCAACTCCAATCCGGCGACGATCATGACCGATCCGGATTTGGCCGACGCCACCTATATCGAACCGATCACGCCCGACATCGTCACCCGCATCATCGAGAAAGAGCGTCCCGACGCTCTGTTGCCGACCATGGGCGGGCAGACCGCGCTGAACACCGCGATGACCCTGGCCGACAACGGCACGCTGGAGAAATACGGCGTCGAGATGATCGCGGCGAAGCGTGAAGTCATCGCCAAGGCCGAGGACCGCCTGCTGTTCCGCGACGCCATGGACAAGATCGGCCTGGAATCGCCGCGGTCGCGCGTGGTCCGCAACATGGTTGACGCGCGCGAGGCGATGATCGAGATCGGCCTGCCGTCGATCATCCGCCCCAGCTTCACCCTGGCCGGCACCGGCGGCGGCATCGCCTATAACCTGGCCGAATTCGAGCAAATCGTCGCCGGCGGTCTGGCCGCCAGCCCGATGCACGAAGTTCTGGTCGAGGAATCCGTGCTCGGCTGGAAAGAGTACGAGATGGAAGTCGTTCGCGACAAGAACGACAACTGCATCATCATCTGCTCGATCGAAAACATCGATCCGATGGGCGTGCATACCGGCGATTCGATCACCGTCGCCCCGGCGCTGACGCTGACCGATAAAGAATACCAGATCATGCGCGACGCCTC
>DATGZW010000134.1:0-2141 GCA_035297005.1 Patescibacteria group bacterium | reverse complement strand
AGCCCTTCCTGGGTCGGCTTGTTGTAATAGGGCGTCACCACCAGAATACCGTCGGCGCCCGCTTTCTTGGCGTGGCGGGCCAAGGCGATGGCTTCGGCGGTCGAGTTCGAGCCGGCCCCGGCGATCACCGGGATCTTGCCTTTGGCCACCTCGACGCAAAGCTCGACGACACGATTGTGCTCCTCGTGGCTGAGCGTCGGCGATTCGCCGGTGGTCCCGCAGGGCACGACGCCGTCGGTTCCCTCGGCGATCTGCCATTCCACGAAGGATTGGAAACCCGCCTCGTCGATCGCGCCATTGGTGAACGGCGTGATCAGTGCGGTTAGCGAACCCTTGAACATGGTCCTCTCCGTATGCGCTAAGGCATTTGTGGTGACAAAAAAGAAAAGGAACATACCGGCCCCCCGCGCCGCCCGCAAGCGCGGCGAATACACCGTTCGGCTTGCTCCCGATAACCTTGGCGCTCTAGAATGCCGGCCGCGCGGGTTGTCACCGCGAAATGTCCCCTCCCCCCTCACGCCCCAATTGGGCTTTGCATCGAGGCTGTGTTCGTGAAGACGTGGATTGCTCTTGCCCTGGCCCTCGCCGTGACCCTCGGCGCGGTTCCGGCCCAAGCCAACCTACTCTCCCCCGACGACGAACGGCTCTATCGGCTGGCGTTCGACGCCGCTCACCAGGACCAATACGACGCAGCACAGGCCACCGCCGCGCGCGCCCATGACAAGCTGCTGCAAAAAGTCTTGCAGTGGATGAACTACGTCCGGCCTAATTCGGGGGCGACCTTCGCCGACATCACCGCCTTTGTGCGGGCCAACCCAACCTGGCCCGAGGTTTCGATTCTGCTGCGCCGGGCCGAGGAGGCGATCACCGTCGCCACCCCCGGCAGCGCCGTGCGGGAATGGTTCGACGTCTACACCCCCGTCACCGTCGATGGCGCCATGGCCTATGGCAAGGCGCTGATTGCCGCCGGCGACGCCGACAAAGCCACCAAGGTGCTGCGCGCTGCCTGGATCACCGGCAATTTCGGACCGATCCAAGAGCGCGAATTCCTGACCAGTTTCGGTAACCAACTGCGGGACGAAGACCAGATCGCCAGACTCGACCGGCAATTGTGGGATCATCAAGAATCTGGCTCTGAACATCAGATTTTGCGGGTCGACGAGGAATACCGGCAGCTTGCCCAGGCCCGCATGGCGCTGGCCAACAGCGCCGCTAACGCCGAGACCCTGGCCGCCCATGTCCCCGAGCGCTACAAGAACGATCCCGGCCTGATTTACGAGTTGCTACACTATCGCCGCACGCATGACATGGACGATCAGGCGGTCGCCTTGCTCACGCACCCGTCGCGCAACAAGGTCCGCCCCGAGATGTGGTGGACCGAACGCTCCATCCTGGCGCGCCGGGCCTTGCAGCAGGGCCATATGTCCCAAGCCTACGAGATCGCCCGCGACCACGGCCAGACCGACGGCGCCGGCTATGCCGAGGCCGAATGGCTGGCTGGCTGGATCGCCCTGCGCTTCCTCGACGACCGCGAGGTGGCGCTGAACCACTTTGCTGGCATGTACGACCGCGTCGCCACCCCGCAAAGCCGCTCGCGCGCCGCCTATTGGGCTGGACGCGCCTCGGATACGCTGGGGCGCGGCGACGATGCGGTGCGCTGGTACAACAACGCGGCGCAGAACGTCACCAGCTTCTATGGTCAGTTGGCGGCCAGCCGCATCAGCCGCGAACAGCAATGGCCGCTGCCCGCCGATCCATTGCCCAGCGCCCAGGACATCGACAGCTTTGAACGCCACGAATTGGTGACGGCGGCCCGCATGCTGGGTGAAATCGGCGAAACCGAGGCCATCCGCCCGTTTATGCTGCGAATGAACGAATTGGCCCGCACCCCCGGCCAACGCGCCCTGGCCGCCCATTTGGCGACCACGCTGGGCCGCGCCGACATCGCCGTCAATGTCGCCAAACGGTCCGAGCGCGAGGGCTTTCCGTTGATCGCGTCAGGCTATCCGATCCCGCCGCTGGCCTCGCCCGATACGCCCGAGCGGGCCCTGGTGCTGGGGTTGATCCGTCAGGAAAGTGCCTTTCACTTCGAGGCTGTCAGCCCGGTCGGCGCGCGTGGCTTGATGCAATTGATGCCGGAG
>DATGZW010000133.1:0-3351 GCA_035297005.1 Patescibacteria group bacterium | reverse complement strand
TGTGGTCCTTTCGATTTACACAGCGTATTGCTGTTGTATAAATTCATTACACACACATTCATGCTTTTTGACACAAACGTCAACTGTTTCCTTGCATCACCCCTATTATTATACAGTACATAAACTTTATAGACTAGTAATCTCGGGCACTCTCAATAAAAATAGCCGTCAGCCCCAAGGGAGTGCGCCGATGGTGACAGAGGCGGACAAGTGTTGCCCGATGATGCCGCCACGCCTCGCCGTGGCCACATTGGACCTATTGACGATCTTGACCGCCAGCAGCGTCGCCGCCAGTTCGTAGAGGCTCGACGCGCCGATGGATCGGCGACGCAATGGCTTGACGCTCCAATCACAGGTGCTTCATGAACAAGACTTTCGCGCCTCTTCTTTCTCTATGGCTAGCCGCCGTCGCCCCCGGTGGATGGGCGGCGGAACCGACCAAGACAGTCCTCACCTATCACGCGACGGCTGACCGTGCCGGTAATTACGTGGTACCGGCGCTGACCTGGGAGCGCGTAAGCTCGCTTCATCCAGACACCGGCTTTCACGCGCAAATCGACGGGCATGTCTACGCCCAGCCGCTGTATTGGCGCGGTGGCGACGGACAGCCCGGCCGGTTGCTAGTCGCCACGGAAAACAACATGGTCACTGCGCTCGACGCGAGCACCGGCATGACGCTATGGCAAAGATCGCTCGGCCATCCGGTTCCACGCGCCGCATTGCCGTGCGGAAATATCGATCCGCTCGGCATCACCGGCACGCCCGTCATCGACGCCCAAAGCCAGACTGTGTTTCTCGACGCCATGATGCTTGACGGGCCGACGCCGCAGCATGAACTGTTTGCCCTGTCGCTCAAGGACGGCTCGATCCGCCCCGGCTGGCCGGTCAACGTCGCGGCGCGGCTGGCATCGCAGGGGCTGGCCTTCACGGCGCGCAATCAAAATCAACGCGGCGCCCTGACCATCCTTGGCGATAGGGTCTATGTTCCTTATGGCGGTCATTTCGGCGACTGCGCCAGCTATCATGGCTGGGTGGTCGGCGTGCGGCTGAGCGATCCGCAAGCGGTGACAAGCTGGCACACCAGCGCCAGCGCCGGCGGCATTTGGGCGCCCGCCGGCATCAGCTCGGACGGGCATGCGCTCTTCGTAGCTACCGGCAATACCATGGACGCGACGACATGGGGCGGCGGCGAAGCCGTGCTTCGGCTTGACCCGGCACTGTCCTTCTCCGGCGCGGCGAACGATTTCTTCGCACCGAGCAACTGGCGCGAACTTGATGAGAGCGACGCTGATTTGGGAGGGGTGGCTCCCGTGCTCTTCGATATCGGCGATGCCGAATTAGCGCTGGCGCTCGGCAAGGACGGCAAGGCCTATCTCTTGGACCGCCGCAATCTTGGCGGATTGGCGGGCAGCCTGCTTGCCGAACAGGTCTCGGACCAGCCTATCCGCACGGCGGCGGCGGATTATCCCACGGCGGACGGCATGATGATCGCGTTCCAGGGCTCGGGAATCGATTGCCCCTCGGGACCGGCGGATCTCACGGTGCTGCGCGTGCGCGCCGGCAAGCCGCCTTCGCTCGATACCGCGTGGTGCGCCTCGTTGCGCGGCGCCGGCGCGCCAATGGTGACGACCACCGATGGCAAGACCGATCCCATCGTGTGGATCCTGGGAGCCGAAGGCGACAATCGCCTTTATGGATTTCGCGGCGATACCGGAGAACGCCTTTTCATGAGCGCCCCTCTGCCGGGCCTGCGGCATTTCGGCACGCTGATCGCCACCCAGGATCACCTTTACGTGGCCGCCGACGACACCGTCTTTGCCTTCGCGTTCTGACCGGCGCGGAAACGCCCCCATCAGGGCGAAACTTTCATATATTAGGTCACGTTGGCAGCCCGAACGTAATGGAGGACGAAATTGGCCAATTATCGCGCAACCCCGGAAGCCCTGTCGCGACTGTCACCCGAGCAATATCGGGTGACCCAGCAGAATGGCACTGAACGTCCCGGAACGGGCGAATATCTGCATAACGACGAGCCAGGCATCTATGTCGATGTTGTGTCGGGAGAGCCGCTGTTCGCGTCGTCCGACAAATTCGAATCCGGTTGCGGCTGGCCGAGCTTCGCTAAGCCGATCGAACCCGCCAACGTCAAGGAATTGGAGGATGAGACGCATGGCATGGCCCGCACCGAGGTGCGCTCGTCATCCGCCGACAGCCATCTTGGGCATGTCTTCCCCGATGGCCCCCAGGACCGGGGCGGTCTGCGCTATTGTATCAACTCCGCCTCGCTGCGTTTCGTCCACCGCGACGACATGCGGGCCGAGGGCTACGAGGCCTACCTGGATCAAGTCGCGGAGGGTCGTCAGCGGTAGTTCGACCCGTTGTTCATATCGATGACCTCGCCATTGATATAAGCGGGGGCTTGGGTGGCCAGCCAACAAACCGTATCGGCCACTTCGCCCGCCGTGGCGAAGCGCCCGGCGATGGTGGCCGCCTTCAGCCGATCCTTCCGCGCGACCGGGATGGCGGCCATCATATCCGTCTCGACCGGCCCCGGAGCAACGGCATTGGCGATGACGCCTCGCACGCCGTGACTTCTGGCGAGGGAGCGCATGGCGTTCATCAAGCCGGCCTTGGAAATCCCGTACCAGATGTCGGGATGACCGATTTGGCCCGCGATGGACCCTACACTGACGATGCGCCCGCCACCGTTTGCGGCCATCGTCTCGGCCACATGCACACTCAGCCGGACGGCGGAAATCAGGTTCACCTGCAAAATCTGTAGAATTTCCGGGATGTCGTAATCCACCGCCGTTTTGGTGTTCATCATGCCGGCATTGTTGATCAGGACGTCCACCGGGCCAATCTCCCGCGCGATCCCCAACACCCGCTCGTCATCGGCAAGGTCCACCGTCCAGTCGGTCACGCCCGCCTCGGCCGGGTCCGCCATCCCCGATCTCGACAGAACGTGAACCTGGAAGCCGCCAGCCGCCAAGCGCCGTGTTATTTCCAAGCCGATCCCGCGATTTCCGCCGGTAACGATGGCTTTCATGTTCCCTCCCCCTCATAGCTCATGGGCCGGAGACTACCCCTAATCTCCGGCCCCATTTTCCAGAACCGTCCAGCCGCCCTGCTCAGTAGCGCGCATCCTTGGGCTTGCCGCCGTTGGGCCAGTCTTTCACCTTAGCCGGGAAATCCGGCCGTGGCTGGTGGCTAAAATACTCGGCCACATCCAGCGCGTCTTGGTCGGAGAGCACTCCGCCCTGACCCAATGGCGCGTTGGCGCCCCAGGCCACCGGCATGTTGTGCTTGACGAAGCCCGCCGCCGTATTGGTGCGCGCCATGCCGGCGCCG
>DATGZW010000132.1:0-3084 GCA_035297005.1 Patescibacteria group bacterium | reverse complement strand
GGGCTGTATCGCGGCCCGCTGGCCTTCTTCAGCGCCGCCGAGGCGGACGGCGGCGGGGCGGACGCCGCCGGCTGGCGGGCCTTCGTCGCCGGGCCGACCCGCGCCCACGCCATCGCCGCCACCCATCTGAGCATCGTCGCCCCCGCCGCCGCCGCCCGCATCGTTGAGCATCTGCGCGCGGCGGAGGGTGGCAAGAATCCGTCTTTGTGATGTCAACCATAAATGGTAATGTGCTTCGCGGATGGACAGGGCGTGTTATGGGGGTGGGGTTTCCACTCGCTATAACCACTCGCAGGGGATGAGATATGGCGATATGCCGAACGCGGTTAGGGTGGGTTTTCCCCTGGTTGTTGGCGATGCTCTTGGTGGTTGTCACGTGCGGCGGCGTTGGCGCCGCCCCACGCGATGAACTTTCCATCGGTATCGCTCAACGCCTGCCGACCCTGCACCCGCTTCGCACATCGGCGGCGATCGTTGGCTTTCTGTGGGGCTTCGTCAACCGCTCGGTGACTGGGTTCGACGATGCGTGGTCGTCCACCTGTTTTCTTTGTACAGAAGTGCCGACGCGTGAGAACGGCCGTATCAAGGTCATCGCGCTGGCGGATGGACATCCGGGGATGGAGGTCACCTATTCGATCCGCCCCGAGATGGTTTGGGCCGATGGCGTTCCGGTCAGCGCCCATGACGCAGTATTCACAGCCGTGGTTGCCCGCGCCGTCGGCGTTGGCAGTTACGCCAGCACCTATTACGCCCATGTGCTGGGGATCGCGATGGTGGACGAACATACCTTCACGGTCACGTTCGACGAGGTGAACTACTCCTTCGCCGCCCCCGTGGATTTCGAGTTGCTGTCCGAGCATATCGAGGGGCCGATCTACCGCGCCTCGCATGGCGCCGCCGATTATCTGGCGCATAGCGCCTATGCCACCCACCCCACCGACCCAGGTCTGTGGAGCGGCCCCTATCGGATCACCGCGTTCGACAAGGACTCCATCGTCCTCGACCGCAATGCCTATTGGGCCGGAGCCAAGACGCAATTCAAGCGCATCACCTTGAAGCCGATCCCCGATGGCGTGTCGCCGGCGGCTTGGTTGCTGGGCGGCAGCATCGACTATGTCGCCGGTGAAGTCGCCGGGTTGTCGATGGAGCAGGCGGTCGATTTGGCAGGGCAATATCCCGACCGTTTCGATTTGATTTCACGGCCGACCCTGTCGTTTGAACATCTGGGGATCAACCACGACAATCCGTTGCTGGCTGATCGGCGCGTGCGTCAAGCCTTGCTGCAGTCCATCGACCGCGCCGAAATGGCCCGGCAATTGTTCCATGACGCCGCCCCCATCGCCGATAGTCCGGTCAGTCCGCGCGATCCTGGCTACGACCCCAATGTGCGCCACTACACCTTTAATCCCGTGCATGCCCGCCAATTGCTGGCCGAGGCTGGGTTTCATCCCGGCGCCGACGGCGTTCTCGTCGATCCGGCCAACCACCGCTTCAGTGTGGAACTGCTGATTCCGTCCGGCAATCCCGAGCGGGTGCGCATGGGCGACTGGATCAAGCAGGGCTGGGCCGCCGTCGGCGTCGAGACTCGCGTGACGGTGATCGGCGCCGCCGAGTTTTTTGGCCGTTCGATGCCGCAGGGTAAGTTCGACGTGTCGCTGTTCGCGTGGATTCTGGTTCCCGAAATCCCGCCGACGACATCCTTGTCGACACAAGCCATTCCCACCGCGCAAAACGGCTTTAGCGGTTTGAATTACGAGCACTTCTCGAACCACGACCTTGACGAGACGGTCAAGTTGCTGGTCGCCGAGTTGGAACCTTCCCGCCGCCTGCCCCAATGGCGTAAGTTCCAGCGTCTCTACACCGAGGAACTGCCGACCTTGCCGCTGTTTTGGCATGACGGCACGTTCCTGATCCCCAAATGGTTGGGCGGGGTAAACCCGACCGGCCATCGAACCGCCACCAGCTATTGGGCTGAACGTTGGCGTTCGGAATAATCGCCGCCGTTTGGCGTGTTGGGTCATGCTGAGCACTCGCGCGCAAGCCTTGGCCGCCGCCGGGGCGCGGTTCGACGATGGCAGGGTCTTGGCCGACCTTCGCCGCCGCGTGGCCTATCACAGCGAAAGCGGCGATCCGGCGCGCCTGCCCATTCTGGTCGCTTATTTGACCGAGGAAATCGGCCCGACGCTGGCGCGGCTTGGCTTCACCTGGACCCTCATCGACAATCCGGTGGTGGGGAACGCACCGTTCCTGCTGGCCTCGCGGCACGAGCGGGACGATTTGCCGACGGCGCTGACCTATGCGCATGGCGACGTGGTCAATGGCGACGATGCCGCGTGGCGCGCAGGGTTGTCGCCGTGGACTGTCAGCGTCGAGGATGGCTGTTGGTATGGGCGCGGCACCGCCGACAACAAGGGGCAGCATTCGCTGGTGCTTGCCGCCTTGGACAGCGTGCTGCACGCGCGCGGGGGACTTGGCTGCAACTTTAAGTTCTTGATGGAGATGGGCGAGGAACTTGGCTCACCCGGTCTGCGCGAGGTTTGCCTCAGCCACCGCGAGGCCTTGGCCGCCGACGTGCTGATTGCCTCGGACGGCCCCCGTCTGCGCGCCGACCAGCCGACGCTGTTTCTTGGCTCGCGCGGGTATTTCAATTTCGATCTGGTGGTCGAGTTGCGCGAGGCCGCGCAGCATTCCGGTAATTGGGGCGGGTTGCTGGCCAATCCCGCCGTCATCTTGGCCAATGCCATCGCCGGCATGGTCGATGCCAACGGCCGTATCCTGGTGCCGGGCCTGCTGCCGCCACCGATTCCCGATTCGGTGCGCCGCGTGTTGGTCGACGTCACGCCGGGCCAGGCCGAGGGGCAGCAGCCTACTCCCGGTTGGGGCGAGCCGGGGCTGACGGCGGCAGAGCGGGTGTTCGCCTGGAACAGCTTGGAGGTTCTGGCATTTCACAGCGGTACGCCGGAACACCCGGCCAATGCCATTCCGCCCCGCGCCTGGGCGCGGATGCAACTGCGATTTGTCGTCGGCACCGATACTGCGGCGGTGCTTGGTGTCTTGAACGACCATCTGGCGGCGCTGGGTCTG
>DATGZW010000131.1:0-6132 GCA_035297005.1 Patescibacteria group bacterium | reverse complement strand
GCCGAGCAGGGTCAAAGCGAGCAAAGGCACCGCCGCCGAACCGCCGATACGCAGCCGGGCCAGACCTCGGCAACAGGGGGTGGTCGGCAGCGCCTCAGTGCCGCAGTTTGGCGACATCGTCATCGGTCAGCTCCATGTCATAGAACAGCGTGTAGAAATCCTTGGTCGCCCGCGCGAAATCGAAGGGAAACCGATCGGGATAGAGCCGGTTGGCCAACCATTGCACGGCCAGCATCTTGAATTGCGAATGCGGGCGCTCGACCCAGTTGAACGGCAGCTCGGGCGGGGCGTAGACCCGGCCCTCGTGGACCGCCCGCAGCCGCTGCCAGCCCGGATCCTGGGTGATGAAACGGGCGATGGCCTGGGTACGGGCAACGATGACCTGGGGATCGATCAAAAGCAGCCGCTCCAGATTGACGGTGACGCTGGCACCCATGCCGTCGGGAGTATCGCAATGCATCACATTGACGCCGCCCGCCAGTTCGACGGTCTCGCCGCGAAAAGCGCCGGCACATTGACTCTTCAGCCCGTCGGGAGAGTCGGCGTAATAGACGCGGACCCGCTCAGCCTGAGGAATGGCCCCCAGCACGGCGTCGAGGCGGGCCGTGCTGTCTTCCAGCGCCCGAGCCAAGGCTTCCGCCCGCGCCTCGCGGTGAAGCAACCGTCCGAGAAAACGGAACGCCGCCGGATATTGGCGGAACGGCGAGGCATCGACCATCAGCGTCGGCAAGCCCATGGCGGTCAACTGCGCGGCGAACTGATCGGGCTGACCACGGATGTTCCAGACGATGGCGACGTCGATATTCTGGGCCAGCAGAGATTCGGGATTAACCCGCGAACTGCCGCCGATGATCGGCAGCTTGCGCACCAATGGCGGCAGGAAGACATTGCCCGCCGCCGAGCGGGCGAAGGGAAAGCCGATCATCAGATCCGGAGCCAGGGCGCTCAGGAAGATGGCCGGCGGATCATAGGCCACATAGATCCGCCGGATATTGTCGGGCACCGTCACTTGCCGTCCGGCCATATCGACGATCTCGCGCGCCGCCAGGGGCGAGGCGCTCAGCAGCAGGGCCAGACAGAGGGCGACACCCCGCGTCATGGCGCTAGAAATCCACCGATACCGACGCGTGAAACGTCAGCGGCGCTCCCATCATCGCTTCATAGACGGTATTGGTCGCGCCGGCCTGGCTGCTGCCGCCGCCAGTGGTTTCCGGCAGGATGGCCGCCCAATAATGCTGGTTGGTGACGTTGTTGACGCCGGCCCGCCAAGTGATCTCGTGACCAAAGCTGGTCATCTTGTAGACCGTGCCGAGATCGAGCGTCGCATAGGGAGCCGCCCAGCTCGTATTGGTGACGTCGGCGGCGCGGCGGCCGGTGTAATGGACGTTGGAGTTGACGGAAAGCCCGGACACCTCGGCGATATTGTATTCCGTGTAGACGTTGCCCTGCCATTTGGGAACGCTGACCACCAGCTTGTGGTCGGTGGTCGGGTCCGAGGTATTTTTCAGCATCGGATCGATAAAGGTGACGCCGCCGAAGACGGTCAGATCGTCGGAAACCTTCCCCTTGGCCATCATCTCGATGCCATCATTGACCTGCTCGCCATTGGTGTTGAGGGCATAATTCGTCACGGTGTTGACGGTGGTCGAGGTGTTGTAGGCGTAAGGACGGCTCATGTGGAACAGCGCGGTGTTCAGGTCCAGGCTGTCGCGCAGGGTGACTTTTCCGCCCAGCTCCCATTCCGTGCTGCGATAGGGCGGCAAGGGCACGCTGCCGCCGCTGGTGGTCGGCAGAATATCGCCGGCCTGAAGCGCGTCCGCATAGGTCAGGTAAGTGGTCACGTTGGGAACCGGCTTATAGATCAGGCTGCCGGTCGGGCTGACGCCATAGGCGTTGTAGGCCGACGAGGTGGTGCCGTTGGTGTTGTATCCGACACTGCTCAGCCAGGTCTGGCTGGCACTGGCCAGGACCGACCATTGCTCGTTGAAGGTGACCGTGTCCCCCGTCACCAAAGCCTGCTGGCCGCCATAGGACGATTTGCTGAACGACCCCTGATTGCTGTAGGACGGATTGTAATAAACCACCGGGGCGGACAAGACGCGGTGCCGAGCTGGTAATTCATCCCCTTGCGATTATATCCGGTCTGCTGATAGCCGTTGGTCCCGAGGATCAGGTCATGCGTCAGCGAGCCGGTTTCGACATGGCCGTTCAGATAGGCGATGTCGCTGTCGACCTCGGTGTGAAGCCCGGTGTCGCCGACGATGGTGGCGATCTTGCCGTTGCTCATCAGCCAGTTGCCCGGATCCGCTGCTCCATAGGTGCCGCTGGGGTTTTCGGTGCGATCGACATTTTGGTACATCCCGCCGACGGTCAGCTTCCAATCGGGACTGAACGCATGGATCAACCGGGCGCTGACATCTTCGTCCTGCAAATGCTGGCCAGCGCCAACCACGCCATATCCGGCCTTGGTGGGATCGAGAGCGGCGGGCAAATTCGACGCCAAGGCCGCGCCGGCGCTGGGGATCGTGCCGCTGCCGGCGGAGGCGGGGATTTTGCCCGAGCCATAAACCAGAGCCGACGGAAAGCCATTTTCGTTGTCCTTATAGCCGCTGCCGTTCAGTTCCAGCTTGGTGCTGTCGTTCAGGCGGACATCGAAATTGGCGCTCAGCAATTCGCGCTCCTGGCTGCTGGTCGAAACATAGCCTTCTCCCTGGCCATGCAGGGCGTTGAGCCGATAGCCGAAGGCACCGACTTGGCCGCTGGCTTCGCCGTGCTCGCTGAACGAGCCCAGCGAGTCATAGCCCAAGGTCAGCCGCTGCATCGGCGTGTCGGTCGGACGCTTGGAAACGAAGTTGAAGGTGCCGCCCGGCGACGAGGCCCCGTACAGCGCCCCAGCGGCACCGTTGAGAATTTCCAGATCTTGGTACTCCTCCATCGGATAGGCCATGATGGTGTAGGAGTTCAGTCCGTCGATGCGGGTGTTCTGGGTGCTGGAGTTTTCGAAGCCGCGCGTCTGCGGCCGGCCAAAATCCAAATCGCCGCGCGGCTCGATCTGGGCCGAGGGGTTGTATTTGATGATGTCGCTGATATTCCGCACCTGCTGGGTTTCCATCAGGTCGGCGGGAATGGTGGTGATGGAATACGGCGTATCCTGCACCTTGCGCGATCCCATCGGGCCAAGATCGGCGTTCTTGACCCGATAGCCTGCTTCGGTGCTGCCCTCGGCGGGGGGCGGAACGGTGGCTTCGACCGACACCGCCGGCAACTGGGCGGGCGCTGCGGCATCGTCGGCGGCAAAGCCAGTGCTGGTCGAACCAAACAGAAAACCCAGCGCGGAGCCGGTCAGAAGAAAGGAGCGAGTGGTCATGCTGATCATGCGGGGCTCTCCGTAAGGCGGCTTATTGGGCAATGGCGGGATCGCTGACGAAGGCCAGCTTGTGCAGGCCCTGGCGCGAGGCCTGAGCCATCACATCGGCGACATGGCCATAGGCGACGGCGCGGTCGGCGCGGATATGCAGCTCGGCTGGATCGGCCTTGCGGCCCTCCTCCTCCAGCCGGTGGGTCAGCTCGGCGGCATCGACAGCGGCGGTTTCCCACCAGGCCTGGCCGTCCTTGTCGATGCTCACGGTGATGTCGGCCGGCCGAGCCTGATCGGCGGGCACGCTCTCGCGCGGCAGCTCTACCTTGACCGCCTGGGCCAGCAACGGCGCGGCCAGGATGAAGACGATCAACAGCACCAACATGACGTCGATCATCGGAACCATGTTGATCTCGGCGGTGGGCTGAGCCGTGTTGTCGCCGGAAAATGAGCCAAAGGCCATGGTCAGACTCCCCGCGCATCAAGGCTGCAGCCCAGGAACACGAACAGGTCGTGGGCGAAACCGTCGAGGTCGGCGAGAATGCGCCGGTTGGAGCGGACGAAGATGTTGTAGGCCAGCACCGCAGGCAACGCCGTGCCCAAGCCAAACGCGGTCATCACCAGAGCCTCGCCCACCGGTCCGGCGACTTGGGCCAAACTGCTTTGGCCGCTGGTGCCGATGGCGATCAGAGCGTGATAGATGCCCCAGACGGTGCCGAACAGCCCGACGAAGGGCGCCGCCGAGGCGACGATGGCCAAGACGGTCAGACCGGATTCCAGTTCCAGGATCTCGCAGCCGATGCCCCGGCGCAGCACGCGGGTCAGGAACTGGTCGGGCGCACCCAGACTCAGCGGCGCATCAACGGGCAAGCCGGCCAATTGGCCGCAGGCGGCCAATCCCGTGGCGGTCAACCGGCTCCACGGATCGGCGGCGGCGTGGCGTCCCAAATACTGCTCGATCTGCGCCTTGCCGCCACCGTTCCAGCATTGGCGCAGGAAAGCACCGCCTTGGCGGCGAACGCGGATCGCCTGGATGGTCTTAAGGACGATGACGCACCACGTGGCGATCGACATCAGGGCCAGCAGGTATAAGGGCGCCAGTTCGATGGGACTGCCCTGGGCCAGGAAATGGGCGAGACCGAAGGAGTCGGCAGACGGGGACATGGGCATCATCGGATCCTCAGCGTGAAGGAGATCGGGATCAGCACCCAGGCCTCGATAGCGGTCTCGCCGCGCCGGCCAGGGGTGAAGCGCCAAGCGCGGACAGCGGCGACGGCAGCATCGTCAAGGGTGGTAAAGCCGCTGGCGCGCTCCACCACCACCTGTCGCGGCTGGCCGTCGGCGGCGACCAGGACGCGGAGCATGACTTGGCCCTCTTGATGGTCGCGGCGGGCGGCAGCGGGATAGGCGGGGGGCGGATTAGACAGATAGGCGGCGTCGGCACGCGGCGGGACCAACGGTTCCGCCTGACGCTCGGGACCAGCCGGCGCGGCGGCGGCTGGAGTTGGGGCTTGGGCTGGAGCCTCGGCAGGCGTTGCGGCGGAAGCGGCAGGCGCGGCGGCGGCGATGACCGCTGGACGGCGCTGGACGACCGGATGCCGCATCGGCGGGGCCAGCGCCGGCTTCGCGGCGGGCTGCGGCTGGAAAGCCGGAGACGGGGCTGCGGGTTGCGGCGGCTCCGGCGCGGCAACCCACCGCACGCTGACCGGCTGTGGCGGAGTGAGGAGGATGGGGGTATCGGTTCCACCCTGCCGGAGCGCCAGCAGCCCCAGGGCGAGATGAGCCAAGGCCACCAACACCACCACGGCGGCCGGCGGCACCCGGCGAAGGCCGTGATGTTCCACGAACCCGGATTTGCATCCGACAAGGACTTGCTGCACGGCCATGACGCTCTCCCCTCGGGCATCCGAAGGGATGCGCGGTTGCGGAAAACGGCTTAGGCCGTACTCGGTCGGGGGCCTGACTGGATGGACGCCGACGCTAAAGGACTACGCATGGATCATGCCAAATCCTTTGCGGCGGAAAACTTGGCATGCCGTTGGTCAATTCGTACCGAAATGTAATTCGCCCACGGCCATTCGCACCGTTGCGAACATCCGGGCACATTCGTGGCTGATGGTTCAGCAGGACAAACGGACGGACAGATAAAACCCGAGCCTTAACGAATCGTCTCGACGCAAAAATTGCAAACAACACGAACCTTCGCCAATGGCTAGCGACACAACCAAATCTGCTCAGCCAGCTTAGCCTCATCGTACAGGCGTTGGAGAGCCTCGCTTATTACAACAGGTATTTTTTGTTAGAAACATAATATTGACATTTTTATATGTGAAATATATAAATTTCCACAGTTAGAGCTCTGGTAATCGCGTGACCGCCATATCTAACAGGAAATTCATGCCGTTGGCCTTGGAGGGCATCATGTCGTCTACTCTCGACCTTCCCGTTGACGCCTCGTTAAGCGCCGTTACCCCGCCCAGTCTGCGCGAGATCAACCGCGGCGTGGTGGCTATCGCCTTCACTTTGCTGCTGGCCGGCGGCATCTTGTTGGGCGAAACCATATCCTGGCGTCAGGGCGTGCTGTTCGTAGTGGGCGCGGTGGCTGGTATCAGCCTCTATCACGCTTCCTTTGGTTTTACCTCGGCTTGGCGGGTTTTCCTGGCTGACCGGCGCGGCGCGGGATTGCGCGCCCAGATGCTGATGCTGGCTTTGGTCGTTCTTGTCTTCTTCCCCTTGCTCGCCCAGGGCAGCGTCTTCGGTCAGCCGGTCAAGGG
>DATGZW010000130.1:0-2041 GCA_035297005.1 Patescibacteria group bacterium | reverse complement strand
CATCGGCACGATTTCCTCGATTCCGTCCTGATCGGACGCGCCGATATACTCCTTGAGTTCATCAAGCAGTTCGATCGACAGCGAGGAGAAATTGATCACGAAATTCAGCGGGTTCTTGATTTCATGGGCGATGCCGGCGGTCAACTGCCCCAGCGAGGCCAGCTTTTCCGCGTGGATCAGACTGGTCTGGGCCGCTTTCAATTCGACCAGAGCCCGATCGGCCTCGCCCTTGGCCAGCCGCAACGCCTCTTCGCGCGCCGAAATGGTGGTGACGAAGAAGTCCAGGGCGGTGGCGATATCGCCGATCTCATCACCGCCGCTGGTGTCGATCGGCGTCGGTTGCCCGGCGATATGTTGGTGCATGCTGATTTGCAGGCCGTGCAGGCGGCGAATGACCCGGCGATTGATATAAATGACGATCAACCCGGCAGCGGCGACACAGATGACGACAATGACGATCAACCGTGCGGCGGCGTTGCGCATGCGCATTCCGGCATCGGCGCTGATCTCCAGCACATTGCCCTCCAACGTCTTGCGCAGACCGTCCACGGCGCTCGACAAACGACCGGCCAGCAGACGGTTACGGTCCAGCACGGCCTGCTGCTCACGTCCGGTCTCAAGCTGACGGATGCGGGTTTCCAGCAAGCCCTGCGGCCCCAGCGCCATGCCGCGCACTTCGCTAATGATCTCCTGTGCCTCCGCCTTATCAGGTGGCGATAGGCGGTCGCCGACCGGCGTGATGCGTTCGAAGGCGTCGAGCAATTGTAGACGAATGGAATCGACGCCGCCCTTGTTGGGGGCCTCGAACACCGTCAGCAGCAGGCCCAGCACTTCATCGACCAGCCGGTACCATTCCTCGAAGGCCTGCTCGCCCTCCCAGATAGCGATGGCAGCCGCGCCATCCTTGGCGGCGGGATGTGTAAGAAACCCCCGTAACCGGACGGCGCCTCCAGCCTCGGCATGGGTGTCGCCCGCCACATGCACACTTTCTCGCAGCTGCCGCACCTCTTGCATCAGGTTCTGCAATTGGCGGTCTTCGTCGATGCGATGCTCGACGGTCTCGTCGAGTTTTTTCAGGTTGTCGACAAGATCGGTCTCGACCTGATTGATGGTCTCGGCTTCCTCGGCGGACAGCCCATGCTGGGTCAGTTGCTTGACCTGGGCGTCGATGGCGGCGCGCTGCCCGGCGATGCGGATGACCAGACCGCGCCGCACCACCTGGCTTTCCGACACCATTAGGGCGGGAGCGTTGGCGGCCAGTTTCTGCGTTTCCTGAACCAGAGTCGCCGACGACACCAAAGCCGGCAAATACTGACCGGCGACGTCGTTCAGGACGTCCTTGAAGGTAGCGAAGGTGGCCAGCGCCAAACCGCCGGCGGTCGCCGTCAGCAACACCAGACTGGCCAGCCCCGCGAGCAACCGGAACGATATGCCATACCGCGACCGTTCCACCGTCAGCTCTGCATTGACAGGCACCGTGCCCCAGGTCACGTCGCGACTCTCCCCCAATTTCCCATATGTCTTATGCGCTCGGTTGTGGCGGCACGCAACTATTGCTTAGATCCTATATCGCCACAAACCGCAGGCGAGATGGTCACGTCAACACGTTCTCCTAAGGCGCGTCACTGGCGCTGGCCAGACGCAAACTGAGCGGCCGCATGTCCCGCCAGACCTCGCTGACATAGTCCAGACAGGCTTGCTTGGCGCCGACCGGGCCGATCTGACGCCAGCCGGCCGGAACCTCCTTGAACGATGGCCACAACGAGTATTGCTCCTCGTCATTGACCAGCACCTGATACTCGAAATCATCGTCCTGCATGTCGTTCTCCTTAGGTTTGCCGCCTCATCCCCACCCCTCTTCCGCGCGCAGATGCTCAACGATGCGGGCGGCGGCGGCGGCGGCGACGATGCTCAGATGGGTGGCGGCGATGGCGTGGGCGCGGGTCGGCCCGGCGACGAAGGCCCGCCAGCCGGCGGCGTCCGCCCCGCCGCCGTCCGCCTCGGCGGCGCTGAAGAAGGCCAGCGGGCCGCGATACAGCCC
>DATGZW010000129.1:0-2834 GCA_035297005.1 Patescibacteria group bacterium | reverse complement strand
GTTCCAGCAGCAACGCAAAGGGCAGCACCGACAGCATGCGGTCCTCGGCGCTGGCGCCGATGGCCTCGACCATGGCGCGGACGCTGGCGTTCAACTGGCGTTCACCCAGCACCACGCCTTTGGGATGGCCGGTGGTGCCCGAGGTATAGATGATGCAGCGGACCTCCCCGACCGGCTCCGCCGATGCGGTGGCGGCCAGTTGAGGGGTGATCACCATCGGGCAGAACGACCACGCGAATTCGACGGCCTCCGGAGCTGCCAAGACAGCAGCAATTCCGGCGTCCTGGACCAGATGGGCCAGTTGCGCCGGCGCAAAAAAGTCCGGCAAGGGGACGATGGTCCGCCCAGCCCAGGCCAAGGCCAGATGCCAAATGATGGCGCGGCGGTCCTTGGGCGCCAGCAGGCCGACCGTGGCCGGCAGAGACTCCGCCGCCCACGCCGCCGTGCGGCATACCGCGTCGGACAACTCGGCATAGGTCATGCAGCCGATGCCGTCGAGGATCGCCGGGTGATCCGGCTGGTTGTGGGCGTGACCGATAAGGGCGTTCAGAACCTCACGCATGGGAAACCCTTTCGCGGCGCAAAGCAGCCGCCAGCATGTCGTTGCCGACCGCCACCACGCGCGGATCCTGCTCGTAGTAGCGGCCCCAGGTCTCGACCGCTTCGATCCGCGCCGGATCGGCGGGGGCCAGATCAAGCAAAGGAATGCCGATGCGGCGCAGATAGGTGCGCAGCTTGGCGGTGGCGGTGAAGACTGCCCAGCCGGTCCCCCGCGCTTGCAGGAATTTGACGATGCCGCAGACCATGTCGCGCACCTCGCCGGGGCGACCGGCGGCCAAGCCGCCCACCTCGGCCAAGGCGGCACGGTCGGTCGGCATGCCGGTATAGCGGGCGATCAGTTCCTCGATGGGCTGGTCCAGGTAACGTTCGGAAAAGAAGCCATCCTCGGCGAAGCGCAGCGAGGCGGCGCAGATCACGCCGTCCGCATCGGTGTTGGCGACCAGCCACTGGGGAAGGCTGGCCAACCGCGCTCCGTGGCCACGCCGAAAGGCGGAGCGAATGGTCACCTCCACGAGCGGACGCAACCGGTGTCTGAGATCGACAACTTCGAACATGACTCTCACCCCAGGGTATAGAGAATGTCGGAGTCGTCCTTGGCCTTGAACTTGACCTGGACCAGGGTGCCAGCGGGGTCGTACCAGAGTTCACGCTGGATCTCGCCGGTCACTTTGTAGTGGTGGGCGCGGGTATCGGCCCCATGCGAGCGGATGGTGTCGTCGCCCAGATCGGCCACCGCCACCGCCATCTGTTTGCCGGTCAGGGTGTTCAGCAGCGTGGTCTGCTTGACCAGATCATGGTTCCACAGGCTGGCCGGAATCTCGCCGCCGCTGGCCTGGCTATGGGCGCCGTCGCCGTCGATTTCGATATGGTCGTCCTTGGCCGCCACCGTCAGCACATGCTTGTCGCCGTCATCGTTGGTCTGCGAGCGCAACGACACTAGGCGGCCGTTCAGCCACACTTCGCTGCCGGTATGTTCGAAGCGATAGACCGGGACATAGGCCACAGTCACCAGGATGTTGGTGCGGATCGCCACCGTCTCGCCATCGCTGGTGCGCGTCAGATCAATCTGGTGATGGCCGATGGGCTCGCCGTTCTTGAGAACGGTGAAGTCGAGATGGGTCTCGGCGCTCGACGGGGACGCGGCCAAAGCCAACGAGGCGGGCAGCAGGCCAAGCGCCAGGGCCGACAGCAAGCCGGCAACAACAGGACGGGGGAACATGAGGCATCTCCACACTCAATTTCACAGGCCCTCAGCTTAGCCAGCCGGCCTGTGGAGTTGTGTGGAGATGGGTGGGATCGTAAGGAGATTGGTGGCTGCCGCGTCAGCGGACGGCAAGCGCTCAGTCGCCGAAGATACTGCGCATGGTGCGGCGGAAGAAGCCCGGACGCGGTTGCTGCTGCGTCTGGTCGGCGTTCGGATCCTGGGTCGCCGACGCGCCGTTCGGCTGCGCCAGATTGCGGCTCATCGAGAAGTTGAAGCTATTGCCGGAATAGCGGTAATCGGCGGATGGCGCGCGGTCGTCATCGTCATCGCGCGACGAACTGGACGAACTGCCGCTATCCGAGTTGTCGGAAAACGCCCAAGCCGGAGCGCTGACGGCCAATGCCGCCACCAAGATCGCCCCCATGAGTCCGATTGACCTTGAGGTCATCGCCCGTTCCCCATCTCCACCACCAAAATCCAAGTGTCGTCAATCACGAGGGTCAAGTTTAGACCTCTTGATTGTGGAGTTGTGTGGAGATGTGCTCCGGTGTGACATTCTCCGTCGCCTGTGGCAAATCCATCACAACCTCCAGCCCATGCGGATCAAGGTTGCGCGCCCGCACGCTGCCATGGTGCAGTTCGACCGCGCGGCGACAGATGGCCAGGCCGATGCCGGTGCCGCCGGTCTGGCGGGTGCGGGCGTCGTCCACCCGGTAAAAAGGATCGAACAACCGGGCCAATGCCTGTTCTGGCACGCCAGGGCCTTGATCGCGCAAAGTGACTCGGACGCGCCCATCCGCCGCAGCCTGGCAGGTGACTTCAATGGCGGCCCCGGCGGCAGTGTAGAACACCGCGTTGCGCAGCACATTCTCGATGGCGCGGCTCAACAGCGCACGGTCGCCCAAGACGATGACGGCGCGCTCGGGTTTGGCGAAGATCAAATCGGCAGCGCGATCGGGTGATTCATAGGCGATATTGGCGAGAATGTCGGTGATCACCTCGACCAGATTGACTGGCTCGCTAAGCGCCTTGACCGCACCGGCGTCCAGGCTGGCGAGGATCAGCAGTT
>DATGZW010000128.1:0-3091 GCA_035297005.1 Patescibacteria group bacterium | reverse complement strand
TTCTCTGGACACAGCAAAGCCCTCTTTCTTTCAATTCCTCGGAAATATCGCCCGCAATGGGGGTAATCGCGGCAAGAGGCCTGTCCACAGGATGTTCTCAGGCTGCCGAATGTGATACCCCTGGCGGATCGGGGAACGCGTCAGCGGATAGGGTGGCCTGTGCAGGATCTTGTTGCCAAAGTCATGGACGCACGACTGGTCGACCTGCTGGCATGCTGGAGCGCCGCCGTCGCATCGTCCGCCGAGATCGACGAACCGCTTGAGCCGTTCTCACATCATGCCGACAACCTGTTGATCATCGACACCGACGGCGCACTCAGCCGCTACCGCCATTACGGCCGGGCCTTCGTCGCCCATTTCGGCGCCGACTTGACCGGGCGGATCATCGACATGCTGCCCACCGAGATCCTGCCGGCCGACCGGCGCGGCATGCTGGCTTTCGAATACACCTTCGCCCGTCAGGTCCAGCGCCCGCTGTGGCGCTCCTACACCGCCCGCTTCGGCAATGGCGAAATGCAGACCTGGCAGCGGCTGGTGTTGCCGGCAGGCGGCGGACGACTGGTGGTCGGCGCCTATCGCGATATCGAGACGAACGACAATGCCGATGGCGTCGAACCGGCGGTCGGCCTGCTGCGGCTGCTGATCGAACGGGTGCCGGTGGTGGTCACGGCCAGCGGACAGGTCGAAGATCTGGCGCTGTCGCTGAAGACCTTTTGCGACACCCAGCAGCATGTCGCCGAATTGGAGGTTCTGGCCAGCCGCGACGAGTTGACCGGCGTCGCCAATCTGCGCCATTTCCACTATCTGGCAACCCTGGAACTGGAACACGCCCGCCGCATGGGCCGCGCCTTTTCGGTGCTGGCGCTCGACCTTGACCACTTCAAGCGCATCAACGACACCTGGGGCCACGCGGTCGGCGACGAGGCATTGCAAGCCTTCGCCTCGGCCTGCAGGATCGTGCTGCGCGAGCCGGACATCCTGGGCCGCTGCGGCGGCGAGGAGTTCGCCGTAGCCCTGCCCAATACCAGCGAGGACGGCGCCCGCGTCATCGCTGAGCGTTTGCGCGAACAGGTGGAACAAATCCTCATGCCGCTGCCGCAAGGCGACGCGGTTCGCTTCACCGTCAGCGCCGGCATCGCCACCGCCGGCATCATCGACGACCACACCGCCGATACCGCCTATCCGTCGGTGGCGGCGTTGCTGGCGCGGGCCGACGTGGCGCTGTACCGCTCGAAGGCGCGCGGGCGCAATTGCGTCAGCGTCGCCACCGCCGACGACATCAAGGCGTCGATGACGCTTCGAGCATAATCGCGCCGCGCTGCATTTCGCCGTAACTGTCCTTGTCTGTTAACCATAACTCTTTAAACTGGGCTGACGCCCATAGCTCTGAAAGCTTCGCCATGTCCGACCAGGAGCGCATCACCGAACTGACCGCCGAACTTGCCACCGTGTTGGCGCGGAAGGTCGAAGAAATCAAGAAGGTGACGGGCACCACCCGCATCCTCGCCCTTAACGCTCTGATTGAAGCGGCCCGCGCCGGTGAAGCGGGCAAAGGCTTCGCCGTCGTCGCCGGCGAGGTTAAGCATGTGTCCGAGACCATCGACGGCATCACCCAGTCTTTGGAAGCCGAAATGAACAAGGCTGTCGGCGAATTGACCCGCTTGGCCGCCACCATGACAGCCGGCGGCTGAGACTTAGCCGGCGATTGACGCCGGCGGGCGGCAGCTCTGCCGCCCGAACATATCCGACGGGGGTGACACGTCCGTCCAGGGGAGGTATGAAACGGCGCGGCCGCTTGGCCGGGCCGGGGCTGCGCCATCCTGCGCGCGGCAATCCTGTGGCGGCCCGGTCGCAAGCGGCGTATTCTGCCCAAAAGAGGCAGCGTCCGATCCGTGGAGCGGTGCGGACGCCGTGCAGAGGAAGTTTACCAGATGAACGACAACATCGTCCGAGTCCATTTCGGCAAGAACTCGAGCGTGGTGCGGGCTCTTGAGGAAATGCTGGAACTGGCCAAGGCCGGCAGCTTGACCGGGCTTGTCGCCGTCGGCATCGACAGCGGCGAGGTCATTTCGGGTTGGGCCGGAGACACGCCGGCCTTCCTGACCATCGGCGCCATCCGCGTGCTGGAGCACGATTTCATCGGCTCGATGTTCGAAGGCTGATCGAAACGCCGACCACCGCCACCCGCCGCCCCAGGTCCAGCCTGAGACGGCGGCAATGGCGTGGTGATTACAGGCTAAGTTCGTTCAGCTTCTGCTGGGTCACCAAGGTGATACCCTTGTCCGAGCGGAAGAAGCGCGCGGCATCGAGTTCCGCATCCTCGCCGACCACCAGACCGGGGGGAATGACGCACCCCATATCGACGATGGCGTTCTTAATGCGCGAATGCCGGCCCAGATCGACGCCCGGCAAGATCACCGAATCCTCGACTAGGCAATAGGAGTTCACCCGCACGTTGGAGAACAACATGCTGCGCCGGACGATCGCGCCGGAGATAACGCAGCCGCCGGCCACCAGCGAATCCACCGCCATGCCGCGCCGGTTGTCGGCATCGAAGACGAACTTGGCGGGCGGGCTTTGCGGCTGGTCGGTCCAGATCGGCCAGTTGGTGTCGTACATGTTCAACGACGGAGTGACCGTGCACAAGTCGATATTGGCTTCCCAATAGGCGTCGATGGTGCCGACGTCGCGCCAATAGGCTTCCTCGGCGCCGCCATCCATGACGCAGCTGTCCTGGAAGCGATGCGCCACCAGCTTGCGCACGCCGACCAAAGCCGGCAGCACGTCCTTGCCAAAATCGTGGTCGGTTCCGGGGGTCTCGGCGTCGCGCTCCAGCAGTTCGTACAGCAACTCGGCATTGAAGATGTAGATGCCCATGCTGCACAGCGCCAGCTCGGGCTGTCCGGGGATCGGCTGGGGATTGGCCGGCTTTTCCTGAAATTCCAGGATCGAGCCTTGCTCGTCCACGGCAATCACACCGAAGCCCGACGCCTTGGCCAGCGGCACCTCGATGCAGGCGACGGTGACCGCCGCTTCCTTGAGGATGTGCTCGGCCAGCATCTTGCCGTAGTCCATCTTGTAGACATGGTCG
>DATGZW010000127.1:0-8261 GCA_035297005.1 Patescibacteria group bacterium | reverse complement strand
CAGTCTCCTCGATAGAACTGGCGTCAATCACCGTCCAGCCGTCCGGCACGGCGTCACGCAATAGGGCGATGCCGCGCACATCGGTCATCTCGCGCGGCGGCTCGCCCTTGGCGACTCGATGGGTGATTTCAACCAAGGCCCGCTCGGCATTGCCGTAGAGCAGGATGTCGGCCTTGCTGTCGACCAGCACCGAGCGACGCACCTTGTCCGACCAGTAATCGTAATGGGCGATGCGGCGCAGCGACGCCTCGATGCCGCCGATGACGATGGGGACGTCGCGATAGGCCTCGCGGCAGCGCTGCGAATAGACGATCACCGCGCGGTCGGGCCGCTTGCCGCCTTCCTCGTTGGGGGTGTAGCTGTCGTTTTGGCGGATACGGCGGTCGGCGGTATAGCGGTTGACCATCGAATCCATATTGCCGGCGGTCACCCCGAAATACAGGTTCGGCTTGCCCAACACCTTGAACGGCTGCGCATCCGACCAATCAGGTTGGGCGATGATGCCGACGCGGAAACCTTGGGATTCCAACATGCGCCCGATAACCGCCATGCCGAAGCTGGGGTGATCGACATAGGCGTCGCCGGTCACTAGGATGACGTCGCAGCTATCCCAGCCCAGTTGATCCATCTCGGCGCGCGACATCGGCAGGAACGGCGCCGGGCCGAACCGATGCGCCCAGAATTTGCGGTAGGAAAAGATCGGTTTGGCGGTCTGCATGGCGCGGCCCAACGGGCTCCTGATAACGGCGGGAGCGGATCATACGCCGCCTGCCGCCCCGATATCAGCAGAGAAATGGGGGACGCGCACTTTACCGCAGGATCATGCTGCGAATCAGAACGTCCTTCACCGGTTGATGCGAGGCATCATCGACGGCCAGCTTGACCACTTTCTTGGCCAACACGAAGCCAGCGTCGGGGTCTTTGAAGGCCTCCCAGTTATAATGGATGAAACGTTCCTTCATCATCGCCGTTATCTTGGTTTTCATGCTGCCCAGCTTGGCCGCGTCCTCTGGATTCTCCATCACCAGCCAGGCTTCCAGTTCGAGCATGCTGTAAGTGCGGTTATTATCGACGATCACCGCCAGCCGCATCTTCGGCAACTGCACATAATTCGGCGCCACCCGCGCCTGAATCTCGTTAGCCGGCCCCTTTGCCTTGCTCTCGCCAGCCGAGGCCATGGCAGGCGCAGCCACCACGAGCGCCGCCGCGAGAAAAATCTTCAACATGTACATTCCGCTGCAGTGACGACTCATGGCTGTACGACGCTCAATCTATAACCCGGCCCGCGCAACAGTATAGGCGGCAGGGCAGGCTATGGGTAGGCAAACCGCTCGATCTCAGGCAAACTCCGCCGCCTTGCTCCTCTGGCAGACCGTTTAGCCCATGTCCAATGCCCTGACCGCCCTGCTGTCCCCCTTTGCCACCGGCCAATTGTCCCTTCCTCCGGCGGCGCGGGGGTTTCTGCTGCGCGCCGAACCCGGCATCGGATTGGACGACGGCTGGCGCAGCATCCTGGTCTGCGAACAAGCCTTCAAGCCCAGCTTCGACGCATTGCAGCTTCACGGCTTCCAAGTGGTACGCGCCCTGAGCGATGACGGCTTCGATGTCGGGCTGTGCCTGCTGTCCAAGCACAAGGCCGAGAACCTGGCCAATCTGGGGCGCGCCTGGCAGATGCTGCGGCCCGGCGGCCTGCTGGTCTGTTCGGGCGCCACCGACATCGGCGCCGCCTCGATCGCCCGCACCCTGGCCGCCACCGGTGTCGAAATCGGCTCGCTGTCAAAGGCGCATTGCAAGGTATTCTGGACCCATCGAACCGCCGAAACACCCGCCGCCCTGACCGCCTGGACCGAGGCCGGACGGCTGCAATGGCTGGCCGAGCCCGGCATCTTCTCGCAGCCGGGGCTGTATAATTGGGATTCCGTCGATCCCGGCTCGGCCCTGCTGGCGGAGCACTGGCCCGCCGATTTGGGTGGCCGCGTCGCCGATTTAGGCGCCGGTTGGGGTTATCTGTCGGCCCGCCTGCTGGAAACCGGCCACCCCGTCACCGCCCTCGACCTGTATGAAGCAGACGGGCGGGCGCTGGAGGCGGCGCAGGCCAATCTGGCCCGCCTCGCCACCACGGCGGCTGTCGATTTTCACTGGTATGACGTTACCGCCGGACTGCCGGCGGCGCGGTATGATTGGGTGGTGATGAACCCGCCGTTCCATCACGGCAAAGCCACCGACATCGATTTGGGCCGCACCTTCATCACCGCCGCCGCCGGAGCCCTGGCGCCGGGTGGACGCATGATCATGGTCGCTAACCGCCAACTGCCCTATGAGCCGCTGATTCAGGCCAGCTTCGCCGGCTGGCGGACGCTGATTGAAACCCCGCGATACAAGGTCATCGAAGCATGGCGCCGCCCCGCGTAAGACTGGTAAAACTGCTCGCCAATCTGGGCTATGGCAGCCAAAAGGACGTCAAGGCGATGATCCGCGCCGGACGCGTGACCTCGGCGACGGGTGAGGAGTTCTCTGCCGACGCTCAGGTTGAGCACGCCGAGTTGCTGCTTGACGGTGCGCCGTTGGATCCGCCGGCTGGTGTGGTGCTGATGCTGCACAAGCCCTGCGGCTACACCTGCTCGACCCAGGATCCCGGCCGCATCGTCTATGAGCTGCTGCCACCGCGCTTCTTCCGCCGCAATCCGGTGCTGGCCCCCGTCGGCCGTTTGGACCGCGACACTTCGGGGCTGCTGCTGCTGACCGATGACGGCAAGCTGTTGCACCGCATCATCTCCCCGCGCAGCGAGATCGCCAAGACCTATGAGGTCACCCTGGCGCGTCCGCTGACGGGAGAAGAAGCCGCCGTCTTCGCCAGCGGCACCCTGTTGCTGCGCTCGGAGACCGAGCCGCTGGCCCCCGCTTTGCTCGATGTCATCGACAATCACCACGCCCGCCTGACCATCACCGAAGGCCGCTATCATCAAGTGCGGCGCATGTTCGCCGCCGTCGGCAACCATGTCGAGGCGCTGCACCGGTCCAGAATCGGCGGGTTAAGCCTGGGCGATCTGGCAGAAGCGCAATGGCGGGTGGTGGAAGTGGCGGAACTGGCCGGGTTGGGCGCAAGCATCCGGTGAGCACCGCAGGCTACGTCGTTTCTTTGGCCGGCGTTGGCGCCTTGCCGGCGGCACGCTGATCGCGGATCAGTCCCTGCGGGGTCTCGATGCCGAAGGCCGTGAAAGTCGGCACGCCGTCTTCCCCAATGCCGTAGACGTGCAGGCAACCATCTTTTGGAAACATGTCGATGGACAGTTCCCACAGCCATTCCTCGTCCTCGCCCAGTATTTTTGGCGACATGGCTGATGGTGAGTAAGCGGTGTTATCGGGTGCGGCCTGATAGGCCCAGAGCAGGAGTTCGTCGAGTTGGCTTTGCTGGTGGCCGTTGACAATCCTGGTGATGACGTCGTTGAGATAGGCGTATGGCTCGACGCCGGTAAGCTTGCAGGTTTCGATGAGCGAGGCGATGACGGCCCAGTGTTGGGCGCCGCCGTCGGATCCGGCGAACAGCGCATTTTTGCGGGTCAGGGCCAGGGGGCGGATGCTGCGCTCGACAGTGTTGTTGTCGATTTCGATGCGGCCGTCGTCGAGGAACAAGCAGAGGCCAGCCCAGCGTGAGAGGGCGTAACGGATTGCCTCGGCAAGCTTGGTCTTCTGACTGATCAGCGACAGCTTCTCACGGAGCCATGGCTCCAGGGCGTCGATCAGCGGCTTGGTGCGCTCCTGGCGAGCGGCGCGGCGATCCTCGGGCGGAAGCCCCCGAATATCGTCTTCGACTCGGTAAAGGGCCGCGATGCTCAGCAAGGCCTCCGACGCGATCGGCGCCGGATTGTTCTGAGCGAGCTCGTAAAATTTCCGGCGGACATGGCTCCAGCTGTAAGCCAGCCGGACAGCGGCCTTTTCCGCCAGCACCTTGTAGCCGGCATAACCATCGACCTGAAGGATGCCGCGGAAGCCGGCCAGATGGGCGATTGGCCGCTCCGCCTTGCGGTCGGGCGCGTAAACATAGGCGACGCCTGGTGGATCGCCGCCGCCCCATGGTCGGTCGTCGCGGACATAGGCGAAAAGCTGGCCGGTCTTGGTCGTGCCTCGGCCGGGATCGAGGACCGGAGCCGTCGTTTCATCGGCGAACAGCTTGGTCGACATCTTCAGCTTATCAAGCAGCCGGTCACGAACCGGTCGGAGCAGGAATGCCGCCCGTCCGACCCAATCGGCCAGGGTCGAACGATCCAAGGCCACGCCTTGACGCGCATAGATCTGAGCTTGCCGATAGAGCGGAAGGTGATCGGCGTATTTGGCGATCAGGACATGGGCGACCGTCGCCTCCGTCGGCAGACCACCTTCGATTGGACTGGCCTGGGAAAAGTGGAGGGCCACCGCCTCTGTCTACGAGACGGCCTCAAAGGCGCACGGGCTTTGATAGCCCAGCGCCGAATGCCGCCTGACGGAATTATAGAAGCCGTCGATATAATGTCCAATGGCCGCTTCGGCCTGTCGTCGAGATAGGAAAACGGTTCGCCAGACCAAGTCTGATTTCAAGGATTTGAACACCGTCTCGACCATGGCGTTGTCGTAGCAGTTTCCTCGGCCGCTCATGGAAACCAAGAATCCGTAGCCCTTCAGGGTCTTTTGGTAGGCGTCCGAACAATATTGGCTGCCTCGATCCGAGTGATGGACGACGCCGGGCGGCGGATTGCGTAAGACGACGGCGCGGGCCAACGCGGTGATCGCCAACTCTTTGGTGATGCGTTCGGACACGGCCCAGCCGACGATCCGACGTGAAAACAAGTCCAGCACGATGGCCAAATACAGCCAGCCTTCGGTGGTCCAGATATAGGTGATGTCGACTCCCCATTTCTGGTTCGGCCCCTCGGCGGCAAAATCCTGATCCAGTAAATTGGGCGCGACCGGCTGAGTGTGGGCGCTGTCCGTCGTCTTCTGAAAGCGGGCTTTTTGCAACGCTTTCAGACCGTTGTCCTGCATCAGCCGGGCGATCCGGAAACGGCCGACGGCCAGCCCGTCGGCCTGGAGCTCGGCCCGGATCCGTCGGCTTCCATAGGTTTGCCGTGATCGCGCGAAGCAGGCGCGAACATGTGCCAGCAAAACCAGGTCGTCTCGCTGACGGCGGCTGGCTTTGCGGCCACGCCAAGCATAATAACCGCTGGCGCTAACCCCCAGCATCCGGCATTGCCGCGATACCGACATCGTCGCCTTCTTTGCATCGATGAGTTCGAACATCATCGACTTGCTTCCCGGGCAAAGAAGGCTGTAGCGTTTTTTAAGAGGTCCCGTTCCTGCCGCAGAACTTGGTTTTCATGACGCAGACGCTGCAATTCCTTTTGCATGTCCTCATGCGGGCCAGCCAAAAGAGCCGTTTCCTCCGACTGCGACTTCCAACGCTTCAGCGTCGTTTTGCCAATCCCCAGATCCGCCGCGACCTGCGCAATGGTCCGGCCACTGTTCGCCAGAATCCGAACGGCCTCGAGTTTGAATTCTTCGGTGATTTTCCGCTGTTTTACCGCCGACATGCCAACCTCCTGAATTACCAAAATTTATCAGAAGGCCCTCCACTTTTCCCAGGCCAATCCATTTGGCGTGGCGGTGAAACCTCGGAGATGATCGTCGCGCTCCCGGTGAATGACGTCACTGTACTGCCTTGCTATCCGGAAATGGCAAACCGTGTGCGGGCTCTGGCCGAGGCCGGCGAGAGCGATGCGAAAATTGCCCGTATCCTGACAGCCGAAGGTTTCCGATCTCCGACCCGAACCACCAGGGTTCTGCCCAACACGGTCGGCCGTATCCGCCGCGATTTCCTTCATCTGCCCAGCCAAGCCAAGTCAGCCCGATGGGATCTCCCAACGGGATGGCTATCCATCACCACAGTGGCGCAACGGTTGGAGATCCCGACAAAATGGCTCCATGCCTGCATTCGCCACGGAACGATCCAGATTGATCGTCACCCCGGCACGGGACGCCATCTCTTCCCCGATACCGAGGAAACCTTCCAGATCCTACGACAGCTGCGGGCACGGGGCATCCCCAGCGCCAATTTCAAGACACATCAGCCTTACGAGGAGGGGCATCACTATGGGTGATCGAGCAGGGCCTGGAACTGGGCGGCGGACAACCGCAGGACGCCGTCCTGCACCTTCGGCCAGTGGAACGCACCATCCTCCAGCCGCTTCGACACCAGCACCATGCCGGTGCCGTCCCAAAAAATCAGCTTCACGCGGTCCGCTCGCTTGGCCCGGAAGACGTAGATCGCGCCGGTGAACGGATCGGCGCACATCGCCTCACGCACCAGCGCCGCCAAGCCTTCGGCGCCCTTGCGGAAATCCACCGGCTTTGTCGCCACCATGACCCGGATCGTACCCGAGGGGCCAATCACGATGATACCTTCAGCGCGCGGATCACCGCCATGATGACATGCGCGTCAACGTCCCGACCGATCCGCAGTTCCGCGTCACCGATCCTCAGTTCAATACCACTGACCGCGCTTGCCCGGCCTATGGACGAGTCCTTGGTGATCGGATCCGCAGAAACCGCCACCGCGACAAACGCGGTCGGCGCCGCCGCCTCCCGCACGTCGCGCCGCCAGCCGTAAAGCTGGTTCGGATGGACGCCGTGACGTCGCGCTACGTCGCCGGCCACCACGTCGGGCATCATGCTCTCGTCGACGATCCGCGCCTTCTCCTCAAACGTCCACCGCCGCCGTCGTTCCGGGCCGATCAACACCTCGGCGCTGACGGTCGTGTGCTCAATAATTGGCAAATTAGTGGGATAACGATCCATCGCTGACCTCCAAGCAGAGGTCAAGTCAGCCCAAAATCTCAGCGCAGATCAAGGTGGGGGAACAACACCGCTTACGATGGTGAAGACGGCGGAGATCGCGGCCAGGATCAGGCTGCCTGGTTCTCGGCGACGGGGCGTGGGCGCCAGTTCCAGGGCAGGAGTTCGTCGAGCCGATGGGCCGGCTGTTCGGCGATGCGGGCCAGGACGTCGGCCGGCCAGGCTTGTGGATCGACATCGTTCATCTTGGCGGTGACGATCAGACTGTACAGGGCGGCGGCTCGTTGCCCGCGGCGATCCGAACCGGCAAAGAGCCACGACTTTCGGCCCAGGGCGATGGGGCGCATGGAGCGTTCAATAGTGTTGGAATCGATCTCGATGCGCTCGTCATCAATGAAGCGGACCAGCCCATCCCATTGATTGAGGGTGTAGCGGATGGCCGCGGCGATTGGCGACTTTCCCGACCCCTCGGCCAGCCGGGCTTGACGCCAGGCTTTCAGTGCCTCGGCCAGCGGCTTGGCTTTTTCCTGGCGGACGGCTTTTCGTTGTTCGGCGGTCTGGCCGCGGATTTCGGCTTCGATGGCGTAAAGGGCGGCGATCCGCTTCAGCGCGTCCTCGGCGATGGCCGAGGGTTTGGCGACCTCAAAATAGGCACGGCGGACATGGGCCCAGGAGTAGGCCACCGTGACCGCCTCGTGCTTCAGGGCGAAGGTCTTGTAGACCGATAGCCGTCGCGCCGCTGAATTTGGCGAGCAAGCTGTTGGCGTGCTTTGCCCCGCGTCCCGGGGCGTAGGTGTAGACCACGGCCGGCGGATCACTGCCAAGGCGCTGCGGTCCCGAATTTTCACCCGAGACACCGCCACCGGGCCGATGCCGGTCTGGATCTCCCGTTCCGGCCCATGGCCGTGTCGCACCACCCGGTCACGCCCATCGCCGAGCTTCTTGACCTTCATTTCGGCGAGAAATGCCTCCGCTTCCAATTCCACCGCCTGCACCAGCAAACGCCGCGCCCCTCGGCGCAGAATGTCGGTCAGCGAATCGTCAAGCTCCTCAGGCTGACGCAGGCGAACAGCGGTGCTATCGTCCTTCATGGCGTATCGCTCCTTTCGGGAGGTTCTGACAGGCTGGTTACCCGTCTCGATATGCCTCTTTCTTCAGTTCGTCATCACCCAGTTTCCCGCATAGCTCCCGGCCGACGGCCCTCGGTGTAGGGATACGGGTTGGGCTGAGATACGGCTTTAATTCCCGCGCGCCAAAACACGACAAAACCCGCCCTGCATTTCTGCGGGGCGGGTTTTGTTTGATGGCTTTGTTTGTGCTTTTCAAGGATATTTGGAAGACCTGGCGGCGCCCTACTCTCCCATGCCTTAAGACACAGTACCATTGGCGCAGAGGGTTTTCACGGCCGAGTTCGGGATGGGATCGGGTGGGGGCCC
>DATGZW010000126.1:0-6250 GCA_035297005.1 Patescibacteria group bacterium | reverse complement strand
GATCATCGACGTGCTAGCCGCCACCGACAGTGTCTTGCACTGGCCGGGAACCGGCTGCGTGATAACCAATCCCGCCGTTGGTGATCACCTTCCCGACGACATGCTGGCTGCCCTGGGCAAACCGACGGTCACCAACACCGTCGAGGGGGTGCTGGACTGCATCAGTCGCGGGTGATCTTGCCGCGCAGGCGACGGCTGCCGGGAATCCGATGGCACGATGCTGGAGGCCAAGGGTTTGGGGTATGAGTGGGCTCTGAATGCAAATGGAGACTGGCGGTCCATCTACAAAGGCGCCCCAGACATGCAGGATGAGATGGACCGCCAAGTCGTAGCCGCGGAAGGCCGTGCTATCGAATGGCACTGTGCGCATCCGTGGCTCGTCGTGGCTATGCAAAAATACGTTTTGCAACGCGGCTATACGAACGTCACTGTAATTTATACGCCACAGGTGAGAAAATGAGCTTTTCCGTATATGTGGAATGCTATTCGAAGGGTTGGGGAAATCCTATCCACGACGGATTGTAGAAGATGCTTTCAAGCCGTTTATTTGTGGGATGGAGAAAACAAGGGAGCGGGTAGCTCTGCTTCTCTCCTTTGAAGATGGCGGCAAGGCTCGGGTTATTCTTGATGATACTTAGGACGTCGATGGATTCTCGGTCAACCGTCCTCCGGCGAGTCCAGAGTTCTGGAAGGCAATTATCGAGATCCTGAAAGCCACCGACAGTGTTCTGCATTGGCCGGGGACCGGATGCGTGATTACCAATCCGGCGGTCCGCGACGACCTTCCCAAGGAAATGTTGGCCGCAGTGGGAGAGCCGACCGTCACCGATGACTACACAGTGGCTCTCGACTGCATCGAGCGCGGATAGACAGCCGGCCTCCGATCAGGGCCGGGGAAGGCATGGAGGGGCACCGCCTCGCTCCAGGCCCGTCACTCCAAGCGGTTTGTCTGCATCGCGCCGCAAGCTCCCGCACTGTCGGCGGCAGGCTGCCTATCCGCCGGAAAACTCCGAAAAATGGGGACCAAATTGACGCCGAGACTTTCTCGGAATCGTTGACATGTTCCTGCAGCCGTCCGGTAAGGGGGGACTTCATCCCATCAGGGAAGGGTGCCTCCTACGCTACCAATCGCGGAATCAGCCGCTCGACGAGCCGCAAGAATCGTTGGTCGCCTGCCCCCGCAACCAAAAATAACCCCGTTAGATCAACGATCTAGAGGGGTTTTCGATTCTGCGACATCACCTGCCGCCACGACCCGTGGAAGCGCCAGGGAGAAAGCTCCGGCGTAGCACTTCCGCGCCGGCCACCACCGCCAACAGACCCCTCTGTGCCAACGTGCTTGCGACACAAAGATGCGTGTCGTTTAGTGAGCATGACGCAGAGGATGTGAGAGATGATGAGGGCGGCAACGACGATTGCAGTTGATGGCGCGCTTTCGCCGGACCCGGAAGTGTCGGCGAAAGCACGACGGCGGACGTTCACGACGGCCTACAAGCTGGCGATTCTCGACGAACTTGATCGCGCCAAGCCGGGAGATGGCGGGGCCATTCTCCGTCGAGAGGGACTGTATTCATCGTCATTGGTTGAGTGGCGTCGTCAGCGCAAGCAAGGGGTATTGCGGGTTCAGGCCCCGGTGCGGCGGGGGCCTCCTGCCGCGATCAAGAGCAATGAGGCGGATGAACTGCACCGGCTGCGCCGCGAGAATGCCCGGCTTGAGCGGCAACTGACCAAAGCCCAGTTGATTATTTCCATCCAAAAAAAAGCGGCGAAAATCCTGGAAATCGAGATGATCGAGAACGACGACGAGAGCTGACGGCCCTGGTCGCCGAGGCCCCGGTCAGGCTGCGCCAGGCGGTTTGTGCCGTCTTGGGCTTGGCGCGCGCCAGTTTCTATCGTCTCCGTCCTGGCCCGATCCAGGGGCCACCCATGCCGCGCCGGCAATCGCGCGCCCTGACGACCGACGAGCGCGCCGACGTTCTGGCTGTCCTGCACGAGGACCGCTTCGTCGACCGTGCCCCTGCGGAGGTTTATGCCACCTTACTCGACGAGGGCGTCTATCTCTGCTCAATCCGCAGCATGTACCGGATTCTGGCCGCCGCCCATGAGGTCCGCGAGCGCCGCGACCAGTTGACCCACCCCATTTATGCCAAACCGGAATTGCTGGCCACCGGCCCCAATCAGGTGTGGTCGTGGGACATCAGTGCGCCATGACGGCGAGGAGGTTGAGATGTAATGTCGCTGACTGCCGCATCCATATCCATCATGACCCCCTGCGCCGAATCGGAGGCCTCACGGCTCTTTCGTCCTGTCACGCTCTCATTCACCCGATTGCCCTGGCTTTCCCCCGGCCGTGCATTGCACCGTCAATAATGGTAGAACATAAGGCCTCCCCTGCACCTCTTCGGCCAGGGGGATGACGACGGCGGAGGCCGGTGCCGACCGCCCATGACGATTTGGAGGAGGCCGCATGAATCGCAGAGAATTCTTCACCGCCGCCGGAGCCGCCGGCCTGGCGGTTGTCGCGACCTCGGCTCTCGCCGAGGACAGTCATGATCACATGGACATGGACCATATGAACATGAACCACATGCATATGGACATGGCGCCGCCCAATCAGCCGCTGGTCGACACGGCGGTGGCGTGCAACCGGGCGGGGCTGGCCTGCATCAATCATTGCCTGGAAACCTTCGCCGCCGGCGACACCTCGATGGCCGGCTGCGCGCGCAGCGTCGATCAGATGATGAGCGTGTGTGCGGCTTTGGCCAAACTGGCCAGCACCAACTCGTCCCACCTTCCCGGAATGGCCAAGGTGGCTCTGGCGATGTGCCAGGACTGTGAAAAGGAGTGTCGCAAGCACGCCGACCACCATGCCGTCTGCAAGGCTTGCGCTGACGCTTGCGGGGCCTGTGCCGACGAGTGCAAGAAGATCGCCGCCTGAGGAAATGACCTTCGCCCCCCGGCTGCCGACGGCACCGGGGGGCGAAAGGGCGGCGTCTTGACTTTCGTCCGGCCCTTCGTCACAGTTCCGCCACGATGAAGAGGGGAATGCGAGCCAAGGCCTACGATACCTCCGCGGATGCCTCATCGGGGCTGTTCCGGCGGAGGGTTGTCTCCTGGCTCGGGCTTTGGCTGCTGACCGTCAATCTGGTGGTCGGTGGAATTCTTCCGGCCCGCTCCGCCGAAGCTGGTCCGGCACCATTCGCCCAAGACATTCTCTCCGACCGCATCGTCATCTGTACCGCCTCCGGCATGCTGGTGGTGGATCGCGACGGCAAGCCGGTCGATGAGGGCGGCCAGCCGTCATCGCACGATGGCATCTGCGTCTTCTGCCTGCCGTTGATGCATTCGGGCGCCAGCGCGCCCGCCGCCGACATCGGCATTGCCCTGCCGTCGCTCTCCGCCACCGTGGTGGCGCTGGCCGACAGCTATCGCCGGCCCGTTCTGCGGGCCGCGCACAACCCCCATCCCGCCAGGGCGCCGCCCACTCTGACCTGACCGAAAGCTGCCGTTATCACGTCAAGGATGACGGACTGAAGACATTGGCCCGGCGGAGCTTCGGCCGTGGCCGCCTTTTCTTCCCCTTTTTCAAGGGAGCGGATGTCATGTCACAAAGACTCTGGACTGTGCTTGCCGACAATGTGCCGGTCGCGGTGGTTGCGGCCTCGCGCAAAGGTGACGCCTGGAAAATCGTCGCGGCCTTGGCCGACCACGACGACTTGCCGCCACGTCGCGTCGATACCGTGCTGCGGCTTTGCCTGCCCGAACAGGCCACCCTTCTGCACCGGCGGGCCGACGCCCTTGGGATTGCCGGGCGATTTCTGGCCTGTCTGCGAAACGGGCTGTTCCTCACTTATATCGGAGGTTTGACGCTGGGCAACGCGGTCGCCACGCCGATGGAGCGTGCCGCATGAAACGCGTCCGTTCATTGGCCATCGGCATTGTGGCCGCAGTTATTTTCGCCGTCTTGGCGGGAACGCAGATTTTTCACGTCGCCCAGATGCGAGCGAAGCCGTCGGGCGGCGTGGCCGAACCGCATTTCACCTTGACGGCGGCCGATGGTCGGACGGTCACCGAACAGGACTTCCGGGGGAAATTCCTAGTCGTTTATTTCGGCTACACCTTCTGCCCGGATGTCTGTCCGACCAACCTCAACGCAATCGCCGCCGGTCTGGACAAGTTGGGCGGAAAGGCGGACCTCGTCGTGCCGGTCTTCGTTTCGGTCGATCCCGCCAGGGACACGCCGGAGAAGCTGAGCGCCTATGTCGCCCAATTCAGTCCTCACATGCTTGGCCTGTCCGGCACCCCTGAGCAGGTGAAGGCGGCGGCCACGCAATTTGGGGCAGTCTATTCCCGCGTGGAAGGTGATGGCGAGTTCTACAGTGTTGATCACTCAGCCGACACTTATGTGGTCGGACCGGATGGGGTGCGGCTGGAAACCTTGGCGCATGGTTTCACCCCGGAACGGCTGGCGGCAGTGCTCAGTCAAAGGATTTCAAGTTCGGCTTTATCAATGCCGCCGGCCAAGGTTGAGCCGAGCGGTTCCTCGCAAGGAGAGAAGCAATGAGAAAAATTCATGGCCTGATCAAAGCGGCAACCCTGTGTCTTTGTCTGATTCCTGCACTCGCCATTGCCCATGATTATAAGGCCGGCGATGTGGTGATCGGGCATCCCTGGACGCGGGCCACCACGGGCTCCGGTCAGAACGGCGCGGCTTACCTGACGCTGGTTAACAATGGGAAGGAGGCCGACCGGTTGATCAAGGCCTCGACGCCAGCGGCGCAGAAGGCCGAGCTTCACACGCATCTGGTCGAGGATGGGGTGATGAAGATGCGCCCAGTCGAAGGCATCGACATCGAACCGGGGGCTCCCCTCGAACTGAAGCCGGGCGGTCTCCACGTCATGCTTCTCGGCTTGAAGGAACCGCTGAAGGATGGCGGGAAGATTCCGTTGACCCTGACCTTCCAGAAGGCGGGTGATGTGACCGTCGAGGTTCAAGTCGAGTCGGCTGGCGCGATGGAACCTGCGCATGAGGGATCTGCCACTCACTGACGGCGGCGACGTTGGGCCACGGCGGGGAGGGGCGGCCCGTTCGCCTGCCTCTCCCCGTGTTACCATGACTCCAGACGTCACGGTGGTGGTTCGGAATTCCCCAACGCGAAAGCGGCGCCCAACACCAGAACGCCGACCAAGGTTTCCACCGTCAGGCTGAGGGTCAGCCAGCGCAATGGGTGGGCTGCCGGTCGCTTCAGTCTCGGCGTCAGGACCATGCGGTTGAGCAGGGCCAGGGCGATCATGGTCGCCACCAAAGCCAGCTTCACCTGCAGCGTCGCGCCATAGGGTGTGGTGAACAGGCCGTGTCCGCCGCCGGTGCGGACCCAGACATTGACTGAGCCGGTGGCCAGCAGAATGGCGACGGCGATGGCGCCGAAGCCGGAGAACCGCCGCAAGGCGGTTTCCAGTTCCCCTGGCAGCCCGCTTCGCCGCGCCCGCGCCAGGACGATGAGCAGCGGCGGCAGGGCGCCGAGCCAAGCGCCGCCGGCCAGCAGATGCAGGGACTGATTGGCTCGTTGCAGCGCGCCCGCCAGCCCTTCGGCCATGGATGAATGGCCGACCAGAGCCAGGCTGGCCAATTGCACGGCGGCCAGTTCCAGCAACAGCCGAGGGCGGTTTGGGTTGCCCCGCAGCGCCACCCCAACCACCGCCACGGACAGGATAAGCCGCCCCAGCCACACCCGGCCAAAGGCCGTGTCGCCAAGGACGGTGCGAATCATCCCCGGATCGAGCATGGCCGCCGGGCTGCTCGCCATGTCCGCCACTTCAACCAGGAGCCAGACGACGGCGGTGAGCAGGGCGATGACGGCGGCGCTCAGCGTCAATCGACGTTCGGCCTCTCCGCTGCCCACCCCCAGTACCGGACGCACGGCCAAGCCGCCGAACAGCGCCATGGCGGCTGCCGTATGCACCAAGCCACATAGCACCAAGGCTGCGGTCACGCGATGGCCTTCACTGTTGCACGGTGAAGGTGAAATCGCCGCTGGTATGGTGCGTGTCCACCGACACCACCGCCCACTTGACCTTATAGGCCCCGGGCGGCAGATCGGCGGCCAGATGCAGCACCAGGATGCTGGCATCCTTTGGATCGACCGTGGCGGCCGGGGCGGTGACCGGCTGCCCCGCCGCCGTGCTCAGGGTGATGGTGGAGAATTTCGGCTCCACTCCCTCGCTGAAGCTGAGACGGATGTCATGCACG
>DATGZW010000125.1:0-8375 GCA_035297005.1 Patescibacteria group bacterium | reverse complement strand
GTCCATTTCCGGCATCATGATGTCCAAGATGATCAAATCCGGCTCGAAGGTCTCGACCTTCAACAGGCCGTCATGACCGTTATTGGCGTATTCGATGTTGACGATGCCCGCTGACTTCAAATAGGCCCCAATAATTTTGCGAATGCCGGTGGCATCATCGACGACCAGCACCCGGCAGGCCGACAGATCGGCACGGCTGGCCTCCTCCTCAAGGCGCACTGGTTCCCTGTTCACCGGTCGAACCTCATCGTCAGTTGCCGTCCCCCATCGCCGATCGTCACCTCTTGCGAAAGACCTCCGATCAATGTGAGGCCCCGGCCGGATTTACGGTTGGGGTTATTATTGTGGGCCAGGGCCTTCAGATCGTAGCCGGCCCCGCTATCGACCACCGACACCATGATGGCGGCCTCGTCCCAGGTGCCGAACACCTCGATCCGACGGGCGCGCAACTCGGGATCGGCCAAGTTCAGTTCAATCTGATCGCAGTAATTCTGGAAGCGCGAGAAGGTTTCCCGTTCGTCCGAGCTGACCTCCAGATTGCCATGCATGACGCCGTTGACCACCGCCTCGTGCACCGCCAATTCGATGGAATCGCGCAATGCCGCCGACAGCCCCAGGCGGGTTGACAGCACCTTGCAAAAGGCCCGCGCCGGCTCGATCGAATAGGCGGTCGCCGTCGACAACGCCATATAAAGGCCGTCCCGCTCCAGCGTCTCCATCATGTTAGCGCCGCTCAGCAGTTTGCCGAACGCCACCTCAACGCAAGAGCCGAAGCGCCGTAAGGAATCCTCCAGGCTTTTGCCGTCGGCGCCGCCGCTGGCGACTCCGACCACCGGAAGAGCATCGCAGCCGGAATCGGCGTTGGGGCAACGCGCCCGCTCGACAATCAGGCCGTCGCAGTCGTCCGGCACCGCCCACGCACACACCACATTGCCGCCATGACGGCAACAGAGCACGGCTGAGAACGGCGGCAACGGCATGCCCACGTCACGTCTCGATGCAGATAAGTTCCTGGAATTTCGCCAGATCCAGCGCCTTGCGAACCTGACCGGCGGCGCCGCGGATCGAGACCTTGCCGCTCTGGGTTTCGATCAACTCGCGGATCATCAACAACATGCCCAGCCCGGCCGAATCGATAAAGGCCAGATCCGAGAACTCCAACACCCATACCTTGCCGTCACTCAGCTTGATATCCTCGCTGAGCCGCAGGAATTCGCTAGTGTCGGCAAACATCATGCGCCCCGTGCAGACGACTAGGGTTTCACTACCCCGACTGTCGATCTTGAATTCCACTCCCGTTCCCTCCCCTTGCCCTTTGCATTCAACTTGCCCTGACCTGAGCAATGAAGCGGTCGGCATTCTGATGCAACATTTCTGCCTGACGCGCCAATTCCTCGGCCGAGAAGTGAACCTCGACGGCGGCGCGGCCGGTTTCCGCGGCGGTGCGCGCCATTTGACTGACGCTATCGACAACTTCACCCGAGCTGTGACTCACATTATTCACGTTCTCGGTGATGCTCGCGGTAGCCACCGATTGCTCATGCACGGCATCGTTGATTACATGAGCGATCTCGTCTACCTCCTCGATTGTAACACGAATTGATTCAATCGCCACGGCTGCTTCATTGGACGCCGCCTGAATCGCCGTGACCTGAGAGGCGATTTCCTCGGTGGCGCGCGCCGTTTGCCCGGCCAGGTTCTTGACCTCGCTGGCAACCACGGCAAAACCCTTCCCGGCCTCACCCGCCCTTGCCGCCTCGATGGTGGCGTTGAGCGCCAACAGATTGGTCTGGCTGGCAATGTCGTTGATCAAGGCGACCACGTCGCCGATTTTCTGCGCCGCCCCGGTCAGGCCGCGCACCGTCGCGTCGGTCCGCTGCGCTTCACGCACCGCGCGCTGGACGATTTCGCTCGACCGCGACACTTTCGAGCCGATCGCATCAATCGACAGCGCCAGATTCTGTGCGACATCAGCCATCGCCCGCACCACGCCGCTACCGCCCTCGGACTGCGCCGCCGCCGCCTCAGCCTGGGTGCGGGTGGTTTCGGCGGTTTCCCGCAGCACCTGCGACATGTCGCGCATCTTTCCGACAGCCGCTTGCACGGTGGTCAGGACACTGGCGAAACTGCCTTCGAAATTGTCGGCCAAGTCGATCATCGCCGATTTGCGATCCCGCTCGGCGGTCCCACGCATCTGCTCCTGCTCCCGCCGCAGCCCCTCGACGCGTTCGGCGTTCTCGCGGAACACTTCCAAGGCGGCTGCCATTTCGCCAATTTCGTCGTGACGATGGCGGCCCGGCACCTGCACCTGAAGGTCGCCATCGGCCACCCGATGCATGGTTGCAGCCATGGCGACGACCGGATGAGCAATGGCGCGGCCGACCAGCAGACCCAAGGCCACGACCACCAGCCCAGCGCCGCCGACGGCAAACATGATGATGTTGTTCAAGCGCTCCAGCGTGGCGGCACCCTCGGCGGCGCGGGCGGTGGTCTCGTCGCCGACGGCCAGCAGAATCTGGCCGATCAGCGGCCCCATTTCCTGGGCGGCGATACGATCCAACTCGGCGGCAACGCGGTCAAGCTTCTGATAGGCCTGCGCCAGCTTGTCGAACTCACCCTTATACGCCGTCAAGGCGACGGTCAGATTGTCGCGCTGAGCGGCATCGGGCAGCGCGGCCACCCGCCCCGTCAAGGCCACGTAACGGGCCGAGAAGCTGTCCAGCAAGGCCATGTCGCGATGCGCCGAGAAGTCCTTTTCATCGTGACGGATGCGCAGGAATTCGATGGTCAGGTCGGTGCCGGAGCTTCCCTGCACCCCGGCCACCGCCAGGTCGAGCGCTTCCGCCACCTGGTTCAACGACGCCCGCAAGCCGGCCTTGTCGGTGGCGCCGATGGCCGTCTGGGCTTCAATGATGGAATCGAAGGCTTCCAGATATTTGCCCAGCGCCCCCTCGGCGCCCTCGATCACGGCGCCTTGCTCCTTGCTCGACTGGCCATCGAGCAAAACCTGCATCGCCTCGGCCGATTCGCCGATGTCGATGGCGTGCCGCTCGACCAGCGCATCATCGTGGGTGACGATAAACTGCGCTTCCAGCAGACGCGCGTCGGCGACCGCCCGATACAGCCGGTTGGCAGCCGTCTGGCGCTCCTGCAGCTGCTGCATGACGATCCGCTGGGCGGCCTGTTCGTGATTTACGTAAAGGTCGAAGGCGCCGATGGCGAAAAAGCCGATCAACGCTATCAGGCTTACGAAGCCAATCTGCCAGCCGACACCAACTCTCGAGAGCAGGCCTGTCATGGTCTCTCTACTTTGCTTCTAATTTAAAGGAGCCGGACCGCAGGTTGGCCACCTTCCATCCGTGGATGTAAGCGGAACTTCACCCTTCCCGGCAACAACAATCTGACAATATTCATTCTTAACCTGACCTTGACCACGGTCAAGAGGCGAGTCCGACCGCCCGCAAAACGAAAACCTCGACATACCCGGCTATGCTTTCCCAATCGTCATCGGTCAGGGCGTCGCGGCCAAGAATAAGTCTAATCTGAACCTCAAAATCTGCGTAATGTTGTGTCAGTGCCCACAGCGTAAAGATGAAATGCGGGCCATCGACCGGTTTTATCAGCCCTAAACGCACCCATTCGTGAACAACAGCCGCTTTCTGCTCCACAAGATGGCGGAGATCCGCCGAAATGAACGACGCCAGGATGGGTGCTCCATGGATAATCTCGCTGGCGAAGACTTTAGAGGCCTGCGGACGTCGGCGCGAAAACTCCAACTTATCGCGAATGTAATTCTTGATTACCGTGCCCGGATCGGCATCTATTCTCCACAAATTCAGCTTGGAGATCCATTCCTCCAGAATGGAATCCAGCACGGCGCGGTACAGTTCGTCCTTGGTGCCGAAGTAATAGTGCAAATTGGCTTTCGGCAAACTCGCCCGCTTGGCAATATTTGTCATCGTTGCCCCGGCGAAACCGTGTTCGGCAAAGGCTTGCTCGGCGGCAACCAGGATGCGGGTGCGATTTTCGCGCCGTATCTTCGCTTTGTGCGGTTGTGCGGCACCGTCGTCCATACCACTCGCTCTCCCGTCTCATCCCGCGCCGCCGGCACAGCGGCCATTGTCCCTAGGCCGGCAAAGCCTCCAACGCCGGCAACAGAACCTGCCCCAACGCCTGAGCGACCGCCGGATGAGTGATATTGCCACGATGCACGTTCAACCCCGCCAACAAATGTGGATCGGTGGCGCAGGCGTCCTGCCAGCCCTTGTCGGCCAGAGCCAGGGCGAACGGCAAGGTGGCGTTGTTCAAGGCAAAGGTCGAGGTGCGCGCCACCGCCCCCGGCATGTTGGCGACGCAGTAATGCACCACGCCTTCCTCGACATAAGTCGGATCGGCATGCGTGGTCGGCCGGCTGGTTTCCAGGCAGCCGCCTTGATCGATGGCAATGTCGACCACCACCGAGCCGCGCCGCATGCGCGCCAGCAAGGCGCGGGTGACCAGCTTGGGCGTCGCCGCGCCGGGCACCAGCACCGCGCCGACCACCAGATCGGCGTCGCTGACGAAGCGTTCGATGGCGTCCACGGTCGAGAACACCGTGCGCGCGCGTCCGGAGAAATGTAGATCCAGCTCGCGCAGACGGGCCAGCGAACGGTCGATGATGACCACGTCCGCGCCGATGCCGACGGCCATTTGCGCCGCATTGGTGCCGGCCACGCCGCCGCCCAGGATCACCACCTTGCCAGGAGGCACTCCGGCGACGCCGCCGAGCAGCACGCCCGATCCGCCGCAGGCCTTTTCCAGTCCATGCGCACCGGCCTGGATCGACATGCGCCCTGCCACCTCGCTCATCGGCGCCAGCAGCGGCAAGCCGCCATGGCGGTCGGTCACCGTCTCATAGGCGATGGCGGTACAGCCCGAGGCCATCAAGCCCAGCGCCTGCTCGGCATCAGGGGCCAAGTGCAGATAGGTGAACAGCAATTGACCGGGACGCAGACGAGCGATCTCGGCGGGCTGTGGTTCCTTGACCTTGACGATCATGGCGGCGGTAGCGAACACCGCCTCGGCCGAAGGCGCAATCTGCGCGCCGGCTTGGCGATAGGCGTCGTCGTCGAAACCGATACCGCCGCCGGCTGCCGTCTCCACCAGCACCTGATGGCCGTGATGCACCAGTTCGCGCACCGACCCTGGGGTCAGGCCGACGCGGTATTCGTGGGTTTTGATTTCCTTGGGGACTCCGACCAGCATGAGCGTGACTCCGATGCAGATGGCCGCCTTGCGGGCAGTCGGTAAGCCAGCACACCACTCCTCGCCGCGCCGGTCAATGCCCCGCCCACGCTTCGTCACGAATCATCCGATATAACGGAAACATGACGCGCCCGACGCTCAACGGAAGTCGTCGGCGGTCAGACCGTAGCGGCGCAGTTTGTCATAGAACGTCTTGCGCGGGATGCCCAAGGCCTCGACGGTGGTCTTGACGCTGCCTTGATGCAGGGCCAACTCGTTCTCGATGACGCTTTTTTCGAACAGATCAACTTGTTCGGCCAGCGACAGGCGATGCGTGCCGGCGGGTTCCGGCCCCAGGATCTCCACCTCGTCGCCGAAGCCCAGGACGAAACGGTCGGCGGCGTTCTTCAGTTCGCGCACATTGCCCGGCCAGGAATACGAGGTCAGCCGGTGCAGGATATGCGGGGTCAGCTTGGGCGGCTCGCGGCCATAGCGGGTGGCCGCCTTAAGGACGAAATGCTGGAACAATAGCGACACGTCCTCGCGCCGTTCGCGCAAGGGCGGAATGTGGATCATCACCACATTCAGCCGGTAATACAGATCCTCGCGGAAACGCCCCTCGGCGCTGGCGGCTTTCAGGCTGGTCTTGGTGGCGGCGACGACACGGATATCGACCGGAACGATTTCGTTCGAGCCCAACGGCTCGACCACCCGCTCTTGCAGCACACGCAGGATTTTGACCTGCAGATTCATCGGCATGCTCTCGATCTCGTCGAGGAACAACGTGCCCTTGTTGGCGAATTCGATGCGGCCGATACGGCGCTTGGCGGCCCCGGTGAAGGCTCCGGCTTCGTGGCCGAACAGCTCGGACTCGAAGATGCTTTCCGGGGTGGCGCCGCAGTTCAGGGCGACGAACTTATGCGGCCGCCGCGCGCTTTGATGATGCAGAGCGCGGGCGACCAGTTCCTTGCCGGTGCCGGTTTCGCCCATCACCAAAACATCGGTATCGGTCTTGGCCACCGCCGCGATGATGGTGCGCATGCGTTCGATGGCGGGAGTGCGGCCGATGATCGAGGTTTCGTCGGCGTCGGCCAACTCCTCCTTCAGCATGCGGTTTTCCATCACCAGACGGCGGCGTTCCAGGGCGCGGCGCACCGTCTCGACCAAGATTTCCGCCGGATAGGGCTTCTCGATGAAGTCATAAGCGCCGTCCCTGATGGCACGCACCGCCATCGACACGTCACCGTGGCCGGTGATCATGATGACCGGCAGGTCGGGATCGATCTCCAGCGCCTTGGCCATCAAGGCGAAGCCGTCGATGCGCGGCATGCGGACATCGGTGATCAAGGCGCCGCAGTCGCGGTTCACCCATTTCAGCGCCTGCTCGGCGTTTTCACAGCAGGTGACGGTGTAGCCGGCCAACTCCAGCGTCTGCTTGCCGGCGTTGCGCACTTGGCGGTCGTCATCGACCAGCAGGATCGACAGGCTCATGCCGCGTCCGCCCGGCGCAGGGTCAAGGTGAACGCCGCCCCGCCATCGGGAGCATTGGCGGCGGTCAATTGCCCCCCCATGGCACGGGCGATGCCTTCCGAGATCGACAGCCCCAGCCCCAGCCCCTCGCCCGCCGGCTTGGTGGTGAAGAACGGATCGAACAGTTGGCCGCTGGCCTCGGCGGCGATGCCGGGACCGCTGTCACGCACGCACAGAGCCACGCCATCGCCGGCCGTCGTCTCCACCGCCACCGTCAGCCGCCGTGCGGCGCTGTCGCGCATGGCGTCCAGCGCGTTGCGGAACAGATTGATCAGCACCTGCTGCACCCTGACCTCCTCTCCCCATACCCGCAAACTCGCGGCAGGCGGGGTCCAGTCCAATTGCACGTCTTCGGCCCGCATGCGCCCGGCCAGCAAGGCCAGCGCGCCCTCGACGGCATCGCACACCGATACCTGCTCGGCGCGGCCCGAGGATTTGCGGGCGAACATCTTAAGCTGGCCGGTGATGCGCGCCATGCGGTCGGTCAAATCGACGATTTCACCCAGATTGTCACGCACCAATTCCGCCCGGCCCAATCCCAGCAGGGTCACGGCGTTGTCGGCATAGGCGCGCAAAGCCGTCAGCGGCTGATTGATCTCATGCGCCATGCCCGCCGACATTTGGCCCAGCGCCGCCAGTTTGGCCGCCTGAACCAGTTCGTCCTGCTTGGCTTTCAGCTCGACCTCGGCGCGTTGGCGCTCGACGATTTCATCTTGCAAGGCGGCGGTGCGTTCGGCGACGCGGCGTTCCAGATCGCGGGTATGCAAGCGCTGCATACGCCCGCGATGCACGATGAAATACAGGCCGAACGCCGTCAGCCCGATCCCCGCCACCGCCAGCAGCCCCAGATCGCGGGCGCGCGCCTGGGCTTCGTTGACGCCGGCCAGCACATGCAAGGTCCAGCCTTCGCTGTCGTCCAGCGGCTGCGAGGCCATCACATAGCCGGTGCCGCCCACCGTCACCAATCTCTCGCCGGCCACCAGCCCCAACGGAGACACCGTCTGGTCGCCATATTGGCGGCTGTCGCGCACGGCGGCAGCTTCGTCGGGATCAAGCGGGGCTAGGCTGCGAAAGCGCCAGCCGGGGGTATTGGTGATGAACACGATGCCGTGGCTGTCTGTGACGAAGACCCGCTCGCCGCCGCCCGACCAGCCGTGCTCCAACTCCTCCATCGACATCTTGAGAACCACGGCGCCGACAATGTCGTCGTCCCGCCACACCGGAGTGGCGAGGTAATAACCGGGCAGATGCGAGGTGGTTCCCAGAGCAAAATAGCGCCCCGGCCGCCCGGCCATCGCCGAAATGAAATAGGGGCGGAAGTCGAAGCGCTGGCCGACGAAGCTGCCGGCGCCTTCGGCCCAATTGCTGGCCGACAGGGTGGTGCCGTCGCGCCCCAGCACATAAACCGCCGAAGCCCCCAGCACCGCGTTGAGCGATTGCAGCCGCCGGCTCAGCGCCGCCGCCGCCGCCTCGTCGGGGTGGAGCAACAGCTCGGCCACCTGCGGATCCGACGACAGAACCAGGGGAATGTTGCGCGAGCGTTCCATTTCGCTGCGCAGAGCCATGCCGTACAGGGTCAGGCGGTCGCGGCTCTGTGCGGCCAACCGCTCATAGGCATGATT
>DATGZW010000124.1:0-9119 GCA_035297005.1 Patescibacteria group bacterium | reverse complement strand
ATGCACCACGGCGTCGGAGATGAACACCGTGCGGCCATGGCTGACCAGGATGGTGGTGCCGAACACCAATTCGCCGGGGGTGGGGTCGATGACCCGCATCACCTCGTCATAGGCCTGATAATAGTTGCGGGTCAGCCCCGTGACCATGGCGTCGGCATCGCCCGAGGCGACCATGGCGGCGGCGAAGACGTTGCGCTCCTGGTTCATCATGCGCTGGGCGTCGCGGTAGAGGTTGCCTTTGCGCTGAAGCCGCGCATAGAGCATGTCGGTATAGGCCTTGGTGCGGTCGGACAGGCGGGCGTTGACGATCTCGATGCCTTCGATGGCTCCGCCCAGTCCGGCGCCCTTCATGGTTTGCAGAATCTGTTCGTCGCGCCCCAGCAAGATCGGCGTGCCGTAACCGGCGTTGCGGAAGGCGACGGCGGCGCGGATCGACTTCTCTTCCTCGCCCTCGGCGAAGACCACGCGCTGCGGGTTCGAGCGCAGTTCCTCGAACAGCATCTGCATCGAGGCGGCGGTGGGGTCGAGGCGGGCGGACAGCTCGCGCTTATAGGTGTCCATGTCGATGATCGGCTTGCGGGCGACCCCCGAATCCATCGCGGCCTTGGCCACGGCGGGCGGAATCGCCGAAATCAGACGCGGATCGAACGGCACCGGCACAATGTATTCCGGGCCATAGCGCAGGCGGCGGCCGACATAGGCGGCATCGACCTCGTCGGGCACGTCCTCGCGCGCCAACGCGGCGATGGCCTCGGCGGCGGCGATCTTCATCTGGTCGTTGATGGTGCTGGCGCGCACGTCCAGGGTGCCGCGGAAGATATAGGGGAAACCCAGCACGTTGTTGATCTGGTTCGGGTAGTCGGAACGCCCGGTGGCGACGATGGCGTCGCTGCGGATGGTTTTCACCTCTTCCGGGGTGATTTCCGGGTCGGGATTGGCCATGGCGAAGATGATCGGCGAGGCGGCCATGCCGGCGACCATTTCCGGCGTCACCGCGCCTTTGGCCGACAGGCCGAGGAATACGTCGGCGCCCAGCATCGCCTCTTCCAGCGTGCGGGCGTCGGTGACGGCGGCATGCGCCGATTTCCATTGGTTCATGCCGCTGGTGCGGCCCTGATAGATGACGCCCTTGGTGTCGCACATGATGACGTTGTTGTGCGGCATGCCCATGCGCTTGATCAGTTCGACGCAGGCGACGGCGGCGGCGCCGGCCCCGTTCACCACCATCTTGGTGGTCTTGATGTCGCGCCCGGTCAGATGCAGCGCGTTGATCAAGCCGGCGGAGGCGATGATGGCGGTGCCGTGCTGGTCATCATGGAACACCGGAATGTCCATCAGCTCGCGCAGGCGCTGCTCGATGATGAAGCATTCCGGGGCCTTGATGTCTTCCAGGTTGATGCCGCCGAAGGTTGGCCCCAGATAGCGCACCGCGCCGATGAACTCCTCGACGTCGCGGGTATCGACTTCAAGATCAATGGCGTCGACATCGGCGAAGCGCTTGAACAGCACCGCTTTGCCTTCCATCACCGGCTTGCCGGCCAAAGCGCCCAAATCACCCAGGCCCAGTACGGCGGTGCCGTTCGAGATCACCGCGACCAGATTGCCCTTGGCCGTGTAGTCATAGGCCAGCGACGGATCGCGGGCGATGTGCAGACAGGGAAAGGCGACACCCGGCGAATAGGCCAGCGACAGGTCGCGCTGGGTCACCATCGGCTTGGTCGGGATGATTTCGATTTTGCCCGGTCGGCCCGAGGCATGCATCAACAGCGTGTCGCGTTCCAGCGTGTTGCGGGTGTTGTCGTCCATCGGGTGTCGTCTTTCTTGGCCCTGGAGGTGGTGGCGGAGCGATCGGCGAGGCGGCTCTGTTGAGCTTCAGCCCTGGCGTTCGTTGGTGTGGACGTTGGTGGCGCTGGCGGCTTGCAGGATGGCCTGGGCGCGGGCTTCGCTGGCGGCGTCGGTCACCTGCACCCACAGCAGCACGTTGCCGGCGGCGAGGGCCGAGGCGAATTCGGCGGCATGCGGGCGGGCGGTCAAGTCGTCCAACAGTTCCTTGGCGGCGGCTCCGCCCACTCCGGCGGCGATCAGCCCGCCGAGCACGGCGCCGACCGGACCGGCGGCGATGGCGATCAGGCCGGCGGTGACCAGCGGGCCTTCATATTTCAGCTCGCCCAGCAGGCTGACCAGGCTGTCCTTCCACGAGCCGGCGCCGGCGGCGTCGAGCGAATCATGTGACGATAGGACCGACAGGTCGCTACGGTCGAACCCAGCCTGAAGCAGGGCTTTGACGGCGGTGTCGAAGTCAGGGCGGCTCGAAAGGATACCGACCACTTCACGGCGGATTTGGGTCTGATTGGTCACTGAATTTGCCCCTTCTTAATGACCCACCATTCTGCCGGAATGGCGCATGGATTCATAGCCCCCGCCCCAAACCTTCGTGTTAAGGTGCGGCCGCTCCAACCAAGGTCGCCGAGCTTCCCCGTGACAGAGTCTTCCATCGCCCCAGGCGAGCCTTCCTCGCCCTATGATACCCCCGACGACGCCACCCCGATGATGGTCCAGTATCTGGCCATCAAGCGGGCCAATCCGGATTGCCTGCTGTTCTACCGGATGGGCGATTTCTATGAGATGTTCTTCGACGACGCCGTGCAGGCGTCGCAGGCGCTCGACATCACCCTGACCAAGCGCGGCAAGCATGCCGGCGAGGATATCCCCATGTGCGGCGTGCCGGTGCATGCCCATGAGGGCTATCTGTCGCGGCTGATCCGCAAAGGCATCAAGGTCGCCGTCTGCGAGCAGATGGAAGACCCCGCCGAAGCCAAGAAGCGCGGCGGCAAATCGGTGGTGCTGCGTGATGTCACCCGCGTCGTCACCCGCGGCACCATCACCGAGGACTCGCTGCTCGACGCGCGCTCGCATAATTATCTGGCGGCGCTGGCCGAGGCGCAAGGCGCGCTGGGCCTCGCTTGGCTGGATGTCAGCACGGGGGACTTCCAGGTTCAGCCGGTGACGCAAAAGACGGTCGCCGCCGCCATCGCCCGCCTGTCTCCCGGCGAATTGCTGGTGCCCGAACGCCTGATGGCCCAGCCGGCGCTGTTCGAGCTGTTCCGCGACTGGCGGGCGGTGCTGTCGCCGTTGCCCAGCGCTCGTTTCGATTCCGAAAATGCCCGCCGTCGCCTGGAAACGCTGTACGGCGTGCGGGCGCTGGACGGTTTCGGCGCCTTTGGCCGCGCCGAGTTGGCGGCGGGCGGGGCGCTGGTCGATTACGTCGAGCTGACCCAAAAGGGCAAGCTGCCGCGCCTGGGTTTGCCCCGCCGTCTGGCTGAAGGCGCGGTCATGGAGATCGACGCCGCGACAAGACGTAACCTGGAACTGTCGGAAACCCTGACCGGAGAGCGGCGCGGCAGTTTGTTGTCGGTCATCGACCGCAGTATCACCGGGGCCGGAGCGCGGCTGCTGGCCCAGCATCTGGCCGCGCCGCTGACCTCGCCCGAGGCCATCGGCGAGCGCCTGGACGGCGTGCAGTTTTTCGCCGACCGCCATGCCTTGCGCGGCGACATCCGCGAACGTCTGCGCCGAGTGCCCGATGTCGAACGCGCCTTGTCGCGCATCAGCCTGAAGCGCGGCGGTCCGCGCGATCTGGCGGCGGTGCGCGACGCCTTGGGCGAGATCCCTGGCCTGCGCGGGCCTCTGTTGAGCGACGGTCTGGCCACGCCGCCTGATGCAATCCGCGCCTGCGCCCGCGACATGGGCGAGCACGCTGTGTTGGTCGAACGGCTGCAACGCGCCTTGGCGGCTGAGCTGCCGCTGCTGGCCCGCGACGGCGGTTTCATCGCCGCCGAATACCATCCCGGCCTCGACGAGTTGCGGGCCTTGCGCGACGAAAGCCGCCGCCTGATCGCCGCCTTGCAGGCCGGTTATGCCGAGCAAAGCGGCATCTCGGCGCTGAAGATCAAGCATAACAACGTGCTTGGCTATTACATCGAGGTGCCGGCCAAGCAGGCCGACCGCATGGGCGAGCCGTTCATCCATCGCCAGACCATCGCCTCGGGGGTGCGTTACACCACCGTCGAGCTGGGCGAGTTGGAGAACAAGATTCGCGGCGCCGCCGACAAGGCGCTGGCGCTGGAGCTGGAGCTGTTCGAGGATCTGCTGGCCGAGATCGTCTCCCGCGCCGACAGCATCGCCCTGGCCGCCAACGCCATCGCCGCCCTTGACGTCGCCGCCGGATTGGCCGAATTGGCGGTGGATCGCCGCTTCACCCGCCCGCAGATTTCCGACGACACGGCATTTTCCATCGTCGGCGGGCGTCATCCGGTAGTCGAAGCCGCCATCACCGACAGCTTCGTCGCCAATGATTGCGATTTGGCCGACAGCCAGCGGCTGTGGCTGATCACCGGCCCCAACATGGCCGGTAAATCGACCTTCTTGCGCCAGAATGCGCTGATTACCGTGCTGGCGCAGATGGGCAGTTTCGTGCCCGCCGACGAAGCGCATATCGGGATCGTCGACCGCCTGTTCAGCCGCGTCGGCGCCGCCGACGATCTGGCGCGCGGGCGCTCGACCTTCATGGTCGAAATGGTCGAGACGGCGGCGATCCTCAATCAGGCCGGTCCGCGCGCGCTGGTTATCCTCGACGAAATCGGGCGTGGCACGGCGACCTATGACGGTTTATCGATTGCCTGGGCGGTGGTCGAGCATCTGCACGGCTCCAACCGCTGCCGCGCGCTGTTCGCCACGCATTATCACGAACTGACGGCGCTCGCCCACAAGCTGCCCGGCCTGTCCTGCCACTGCATGCGGGTCAAGGAATGGCAAGGCGACGTGGTGTTCCTGCATGAAGTCGGGCCGGGGGCGGCGGATCGTTCCTACGGCATCCATGTGGCGCGGCTGGCGGGTCTGCCGGCGGCGGTCATCCATCGCTCGGAAGCTATTTTGCATAAGCTGGAGAGCGGCGACCAGTCCTCGGCGGCGTCCAAGCTGGCCGATGATTTGCCGCTGTTCGCTGCCGCCGCCCGCCATGTTGTGCCGTCTCCGCCGCCCGAACCGCAAGGCCCGTCGCCGCTGGAGCGGGCGCTGGAGGAGATTAACCCCGACAGCCTGACCCCGCGCGAGGCGCTGGAGGTGGTCTATCGGTTGAAGGGACTGGCGTAGCCGCGGCGGGGGCATAAAATTCGGGACCGCTTGCCCGCCCGTCGCTATATACTCTGCGAATCAGGATCACTATGGGCCGGCTTTCCTCCATGCAAGTCAAGATCAAGAACCAGCGCGGCATCATCGACCGGCAAGAGGTTTTGACCCAATTGGAGGCGGTGGTGACCGCCGCGCCGCCCAAGCAACAGCGCCGCGCCCAGGTGCTGGAGGTGTTCAAGACAGCCTTCCTGGCGGGGCATGCCGAGGTCCGCCGCCGTTTCGGCGAACATGGCCAGGGCACCGAAGCGGTGCGCGAGCATTGCTTCCTGATCGACCAATTGGTGCGGCTGGTCTACGATTTCGCCCTGGAGCATGAATATCCGACCGGCGTGCCGACCACCGGCCAAATCATGGGCGTGGTGGCGGTGGGCGGTTACGGACGCGGCGAATTGGCGCCGAAATCCGACATCGATCTGTTGTTTTTGCTGCCTTACAAGCGCACCTCGCATGCCGAGCAGGTGGTCGAGTACATCCTTTATATGTTGTGGGATTTGGGGCTGAAGGTGGGGCATGCGACCCGCTCGGTCGATGAATGCCTGCGTCAGGCCAAGGCCGACCTGACCATCCGCACGGCGCTGCTGGAAGCGCGCTGGCTGTGGGGCGACCAGGGGCTGTACGACGAGTTGAAACGTCGTTACAGAGCCGAAATCGTTGCCCATTCGATGGAGGAGTTCGTCGAGTCCAAGCTGACCGAGCGCGACGAACGCCACGCCAAGCTGGGCGAGGCGCGTTATGTGCTGGAGCCCAACATCAAGGAAGGCAAGGGGGGCTTGCGCGACCTGCATACCCTCTATTGGATCGCCAAATACCTTTACGCCATCACCGATGTTCGGGAATTGGTGGCTTTGGGCGCTTTGTCCGAGGAAACCGTAAGCCGCTTCACCAAGGCTCAGGCCTTCCTATGGACGGTACGCTGCCATCTGCATTACCTGACCGGGCGCGAGGAAGATCGTCTGACCTTCGATGTCCAACAGGAGATCGGGCGGGCGATGAACTATACCGACCATGGCGGCTCGCTGGGCGTCGAACGGTTCATGAAGCATTATTTCCTGATCGCCAAGGATGTCGGCGATCTGACCCGCATCTTCTGCGCCCTGCTCGAAGAACAGCATAAACGCCGGCCTAAGCTGCGCTTTCCGGCGCTGTTGCGGCTGAAGAAGGTCGATGGCTTCAAGCTGGAAGGCAATCGCCTCGACGTGTTCGACGAGCATGATTTCGAACACGAGCCGATCAAGATGATCCGGCTGTTCTATTTGTCGCTCTGTCTCGACCTTGACATCCATCCGCGCGCGATGTCGCTGGTGACGCAGAACCTGCGGCGTATCGACAATAAACTACGCCTTGACCCCGAGGCCAACCGCTTGTTCGTCGAGATGCTGACCTCGCGCAAAGATCCGGAGGTGGCGCTGCGCCACATGAACGAGGCCGGCGTACTGGGTCGTTTCGTTCCCGATTTCGGGCGCGTCGTGGCGCAGATGCAATACGACATGTACCATGTCTATACCGTCGATGAGCATACCATCCAGGCCATCGGCATCCTGCACCGGCTGGAACGTGGCGAACTGGCCGACGAAACGCCGACCGCCTCGGCGGTGGTGCAGACCGTACTGTCGCGCAAGGCGCTATATTTGGCGACCTTCCTGCACGACATTGCCAAGGGCCGCAACGGCGACCATTCGGTGTTGGGCGCCGAGGTGGCGCTGAAGCTGGGGCCGCGCCTGGGGCTGACCGATGAAGAAACCGAAACCGCCAGTTGGCTGGTGCGCCATCATCTGCTGATGACCCGCACCGCTTTCAAGCGCGACATCGACGATCCGCAAACCATCGTCGATTTCGTCGCCATCGTGCAAAGCCCGGAACGGCTCAAGTTGTTGCTGTTGCTGACCGTGGTCGATGTGCGCGCCGTCGGCCCCACCGTGTGGAACGCCTGGAAAGCCGGTCTGCTGCGCGAACTGTATCATCGCGCGCTGGAGGTCATGTCGGGCGGCATCGGCGTCGAACGGCGCGAGGCCCGTGTCGAAGCGGCGCAGGGCGTGGTGCGCCAGCAGCTTGAAGGCTCGTGGTCGGCGGACGAGATCGAGGCGCATCTGGCGCGCGGTTATCCGTCCTATTGGGTGTCGTTCGATACCGCCGCCCATCTGCGCCATGCCCAGTTGATCCGCGACGCCGAGAACCGCCAAGCGCCGCTGACCATCGATTCGCGCGTCGATTCGGCGCATGCGGTGACCGAAATCACCCTCTACACCGGCGACCATGCCGGACTGTTCTCGCAGATTGCCGGAGCCATGGCGCTGTCGGGGGCCTCGATCGTCGATGCCAAGATCATCACCATGACCAACGGCATGGCGCTCGACACCTTTTGCATTCAGGACATGGACGGCGGCCCGTTCGACAGCTCCAGCAAGCTGGCCAAGCTGACCGCCAATATCGAGCAGGCGCTGTCGGGCCGGCTGCGTCTGGTCAGCGAATTGGCGCGGCGGCGCGACTCGGCGCAAAGCCGCACCCGCGTGTTCAAGGTGCCGCCGCGCGTGCTAGTCGACAACAAGGTCAGCAGCAATCATACCGTGATCGAACTGAATGGCCGCGACCGCGTCGGCTTATTGTACGACGTCACCTCGGCAATGACCGGGCTGTCCTTGCAGATTGCCTCGGCGCATGTCTCGACCTATGGCGAGCGGGTGGTGGACGTGTTCTACGTCAAGGACGTCTTCGGCATGAAGGTCGAGCATGAGCGGAAAATCCGCGAAATCCGCGAGGCTTTGCTGGCCGCATTGAAGGAGGCCGCCATCTGCGAACCGGCGGCGGTTCCTCGTCACTCTCGCATTCCGGCGGCGCAGTAACCGATGAGTCTGACCAAGGCGATTGCCACCATCGGCGGCTGGACCGTCCTGAGCCGCATCACCGGGCTGGCCCGCGAAATGCTGATCGCCCGCTATTTGGGGGCCGGCATGGTCGCCGACGCCTTTTTCGTCGCCTTTCGCTTTCCTAATCTGTTCCGCAGCCTGTTCGCCGAGGGCGCTTTCAACGCCGCCTTCGTGCCGTTGTTCGCCGGCAAGCTGGAGCAGGAGGGACGCGAGGGGGCCAAGCTGTTCGCCGAGCAATGCATGGCGGTGCTTGGCTGGTCGCTGGTCGCCTTCATCGCGGTGATGGAAATCGCCATGCCCTGGGCCATGCATGGGTTGGCTCCGGGTTTCGGCGACGTGCCCGGCAAGATGGAACTGGCGGCCGAGCTGTCGCGCATCACCTTTCCCTATCTGCTGTTCATTTCGATGGTGTCGCTGCAAAGCGGCGTGCTCAACTCGTTGGGCCGCTTCGCCGCCGCCGCCGGGACGCCGGTGTTGCTGAATCTGACCTCGATGGCGGTGCTGGTGGCGCTGATTCCCTATACGGAAACGCCCGGCCACGCCATGGCCTGGGGGGTGTTCGTCTCGGGCGTGGTGCAGTTCCTGTGGCTGGTCTATTCGGTGCGCAAGGCGGCGATGCCGCTGCGTCTGGTGCGGCCGCGCCTGACCCCCGAAGTCAGTTTGATGCTGAAACGAGTGGTGCCGGGCGCGGTGGGGGCCGGCGTCTATCAGTTGAACCTGTTCATCAACACCATGATCGCCTCGAAAGTGGCGGATGGGGCGGTGAGCTACCTCAATTACGCCGACCGGGTGAACCAATTGCCTTTGGGCGTGGTCGGCATCGCCATCGGTACCGCTCTGCTGCCGTTGCTATCGCGCCAATTGCGCGCCGGTGAGGCCGAGGCGGCGCTGGAATCGCAGAATCGGGCGATGGAGATGGGTCTGCTGCTGACGGTGCCGGCGGCGGCGGCGCTGATGACCATCGCCCATCCAGTGATCGCCGTGCTGTTCGAGCGCGGTTCGTTCGTCGCCGCCGATACCGACGCGGTGGCGGCGGCCCTGGTCGCCTTCGCCGCCGGGTTGCCC
>DATGZW010000123.1:0-4066 GCA_035297005.1 Patescibacteria group bacterium | reverse complement strand
TGACCATTCCCGAAGGCACACTGATCGGCATCAAGTCGCGTCCGCCGATCAACCGCAAGATGGAGCCGGGCGACGTGTGGTTCGGCAGCCCGCCGATGAAACTGCCGGTACGCCAGCGCTTCGACGAAGTGGGGGCCAACTGGACCTATGAGCCGACCATGTGGCGCCGCATCGGCCGCGCCATCTTTGAAGCTTTCACCGTGTCACTGCCGACCATGCTGTTCATCACCTTCGGCACCCTGGCCGTCGAGGTGCTGGCGCCGTCGATCCTGAACCGCGACTACGAAACGCTGATCCCCTTGTTCATGGGCGCCAGCGTCGCCATCTCGCTGGCTCTGGTGGCGGCAGCAATCGGGGTGAAGTGGGGCACGATGGGGGCCTATAAGCCGACCGTCAAGCCGATGTGGTCGTGGTGGGCGCTGCGCACCGAGGCGGTGGCCGTGATGTATTGGGGCATGGCCGGCAAGGTGCTGCTCGATCATCTGCGCGGCACGCCGATGTTGCCCTGGGTGCTGCGCCTGTTCGGCAGCAAGTTTGGCCAGGGCGTGTTCATGGACAGCACCGACATCACCGAGTTCGACTGCGTGCATGTCGGCGACTTCTCGATGATCAACGCGGTGGCGGCCCTGCAAACCCACCTTTACGAGGATCGGGTGATGAAGGTCGGCATCGTCACCGTCGGCCGTGGTGTGACCATCGGCGGCGGCTCGACGGTATTGTACGATACCCGCGTCGGCGACTTCGCCCGCATCGGCCCGCTGACCATCATCATGAAAGGCGAGGAAATCCCCGCCCACAGCGAATGGCTGGGCGCCCCCGCGCAAACCGCCGACACCCCCAAAACGGCGGTGCCAAGGGCGTTGCCGGCGGTGTCGGACCTGTTGATGGCGACCACCGCAGTCTAAAAAAAGAAGCCCCCCTGGCGCAAGCCAAGGGGGGCTTTCGTTTCTAGGGTTACCGTCTCCGGCTGACTTGATCGACCAGATAGACAATCGAGCGATAGGGCAGGCCGGAGTGGTCCGACAGGCCGATTTCGCAGGTGCGGTTCGACGAATAGCCGCCGGTGCAGCCCTCGGGCACGGCTGCGGGCAGCTTGCGCAAGGCATGGTCGTTCAGTTCGGGAGTGAAGAAGCCCTTGTCGCCGGCAAAGCCGCAGCAGGTGACGCCGTCGGGCAGCACCACCGTCTCGGCACAGGCGCGGGCGAGGGCGATCATCTTGTCTTCCTGGCCCATGCGCCGGGTCGAGCAGTTGAGGTGCAGCAGCACCGGCTCCTTTGACTTCTCCGGCACTGTCAGGCGCGGCAACAGGTGATCGTGCAGGAATTCCACCACGTCGAGTACGTCCAACTGCTCAGACAGCACCCGCTTGAGGCGGAACGAACAGGCCGAGGCGTCCATCACCACCAGCAAGCGCCCGCCCTGGCTGGCGGTCAGCAGTGCCGCCAGCATTTCCGACGATTTGGCGTCGGCCAGTTCGATCATGCCTTTGGTCTCGAAGGACTGGCCGCAGCACAGCGAGCCCAGCCGCTCGGGCAGGATCGGGGAATAGCCGGCCTTGATCATCAAAGCCAGCATGCGTTCCGGCAGCGAGTCGGCTTCCGGCGCGTCGGGCGAGGCACCGAACAGCCGGGTCGAGCAGCTGGGGATATAGACGATCTGATCGCCCTCGACGGGCGGCGTGTATTTCAAAGCCGGGGCAGGGCGAGGTAGGGCGGGACCGATATGCGGCAGACGCCCGCCCGACAGCTTGCGCGCGCCCTCGGCCAGTCCGGCCACCGCTGGCCGTCCGATGATACGGCTGACCGCATCGACCGCGCCCAAACCGGCGCGCGCGGCGCTCAGCACTCCGGCGAAATGCTCCGCCGTCCAGCCGCCGACCGACTTGGCGGCAAGGGGCAGCTTGCGGCCTCGCAATGCCTTGGTCAGCAGCCCCGTCTCGATGCCGACCGGGCAGGCCAGCGAGCACAGCCCGCAGGCGGCGCAGGTGCCCAGGCCCTGATAGTCGTACAAGGCGCGCAGGTCGTGTTCGCGGGTGGGGTCGTCTCCCGTTGCCGCCAGCCGCGAGATTTCGCGCCAGCCGACGATGCGTTGGCGCGGCGACAGGGTCAGCTCATGCGACGGGCACATGCGCTCGCAGAAGCCGCATTCGATGCAGGTATCGACCAGCGGGTCGGCGGCGGGCAGGTCTTTCAGATTTTCCAGATGGCCGCGCGCATTGGTGTCGAGGATGACGCCGGGGTTCAACAGCCCTTCGGGGTCGAGCAGGCCTTTGATCTCCCACATCAGCGCATAGGCGTCGCGGCCCCATTCCATCTCGACGAAGGGGGCCATGTTGCGCCCAGTGCCGTGCTCGGCCTTCAGCGAGCCGTCATATGTGTTGACCACCAGGGCGCAGACGTCGTCCATGAAGGCGGCGTAGCGCTCGACCTCGGCGGCGGTGCCGAAGTCCTGAGTGAAGACGAAGTGCAGATTGCCGTCCAAGGCGTGGCCGAACAGGATGGCGTCGTCATAGCGGTGTTTGACGAACAGCGCTTGCAGATCCAGCGTCGCGGCGGCCAGATCCTCGATGCGGAAGGCGACGTCTTCGGTGATGACCGTGGTGCCCACAGGGCGCACCGCGCCGACCGCCGGCAACATGCCCTTGCGCACCTTCCACAGCTTGCCGAACTCGACCGGATCGGCGGTGAACTGGGGCGGGAACAGGGTTTCCACCCCAGCTAGGACGGCGGCGATCTCGGCCTGGTGGCGGTCCAGCCCGGCTTGATCCTCGGCGCGGATTTCGATCAGCAGAGCGGTCGCGCCATCCGGCAGGCCGATGATTTGCACCGGCATGCCCGGCTTGGTCTCGACGGCGCGCAACGAGGCGCGGTCCATCAACTCGACCGCCGACACCGGGGTCGGTTTCAGCAACGCTACCGTGCGGCAGGCTTCTCCGATGTCGTTGAAGAACAGCAGGGCGCTGGCCTTGAAGGCGTGTTCGGGGACGGTGCGATAGACCAGCTCGGCGATGAAGCCCAGCGTGCCTTCCGAGCCGATCATCAAATGCTGGAGGATGTCGATGGGATCCTCGAAATCGACCAGGGCGTTGAGCGAATAGCCGGTGGTGTTCTTGATGGCGAACTTGCGGCGGATGCGTTCGGCCAGCACCGGGTTGCCGCGCGCCTGACGGCCCAGCGCGTCGAGTCCACTCAACAACGCCGCATGGCTGGCGCGGAAGGCGTCGCGGCTGGCGGCGTCCCCGGTATCGATCAGGGTGCCGTCGGCCAGCACCAGGCGCATCGACATCAAGGTCTGATAGCTGTTGTCCGAGGTGCCGCAGCACATGCCGCTGGAGTTGTTGGCGGCGATGCCGCCGATTTTCGCCGAATCGATCGAGGCCGGATCGGGGCCGATCTTGCGGGCATAACCGGCCAAACGGCGGTTGGCCTCGGCCCCGATGACGCCCGGTTGCAGGCGGATGGCGCAGCCCTCGCGTTCGACCACGGCGCGGGTCCATTGGTCGCCCAGGATCATCAGCACGGAATCGCTGACCGCTTGGCCCGACAGGCTGGTGCCGGCGGCGCGAAAGGTGATCGGCGCGGCATGGCGGCGGCAGGCCGACAGCAGCTCGCGCACCTCGTGTTCGCTTTCTACCTTGACCACTAGCTGCGGAATCAGCCGGTAAAAGCTGGCATCGGTGCCATAGGCCAAGGTCCGCAGGGGATCGGCGATCAGCCGCGCGGGCGGAATGAAAATGGCCAGTTCCCGCGCCAAAGCCGCGTAATCGGGCACCACGGGCGGGGTGGAACGGGACATCTGTACCTGCGACATGTGGGGTGCTCCTGGTCGACCGGTTTCACGACCGTTTACAACGTTGGTCAAAAAAGTTATCCAAGATATCTCGTTTGGTCAACTAGGTGAACGTCAATGCCTCGCGTTAAGCCGATCCGTAAGCTTCTCGTCGCCAATCGCGGTGAAATCGCCATCCGCATTTTCCGCGCCGCCACCGAATTGAAACTGGCGACGGTGGCCGTGTACTCGCAAGAGGATCGCTTCGCCCTGCATCGCTTCAAGGCCGATGAAAGCT
>DATGZW010000122.1:0-4714 GCA_035297005.1 Patescibacteria group bacterium | reverse complement strand
TCAGATCGCCCTGTGCCGCCTGCGCCGTCACCGCCGCCCCCTGCTCGATCAGGGTCAGGACGGCATCGACGCGGTGACGCGCCAGGATCGACACCGCCAGCAAACCGGCAGCGGCGATGCTCAGCAGCGCCAGCGCGGCATAGCCGAAACCGGCATCGTTTTGCATCAGGCGCAGAATGGCCGTCAGCGCCACCAGGATGATGGTGCCGACCGCCAGAGAGACCAGCAGGGTGGCCTGGAAGGTTTGGCCGCGAAGCGAGGGAGTGGACATCGAAGACCTCTTTCCTAGCGGCTGATGGCCATGACCAGATGGTCATAGCTCTCGAAGCCCAAATCACTCACGGTCTTGACCAGCGCGGCCAAGGATTGATCCATGCCAAGCTTGCGGTCGGCGGCCCGCGCCTCGATGCCCAGCAGCGTTTCGTAAAGCGGCTTGACGGTGGCCAGCGCCTCGGGTTTGGGCACGCGGCGGTTGGAATGATAGCCGATGATCGCCCCGGTCTTGCCATAGCACGGGGTGATATGGGCGAGCACCCAGTAATGATCGCCGTTCTTGGCCCGGTTCAGCACATAGGCGAACACTTCATGCCCGTCGGCAATGCGGTCCCACAGAAACTTGAACACACAGCGTGGCATGGCAGGATGGCGCAGGATCGAATGAGGTGCGCCCAGCAACTCGTCTTCCGTGTACCCGCTGATCCCCAGGAACACATCATTCGCATAGGTGATCTTGCCGGTCAGATCCGTCTTGGAGACGATCACATCGTCCCATTGGAAGGTACGTTCGACATTGGTAAGCGTTCTGTCGATTGCCATGCGGCAACCCTCCCTATGCCTTGAATGAGACGATTTGCCTATATTACAACGGTCTGCGGACGATACCGAACCAATATTCTTCGACCCCGCGAATGGTCTGGAACAGGGCGTCGCAATCGAGCGGCTTGGTGACATAGCCGACCGCGCCCAACTGATAGGAAGCGACCACGTCGCGCTCGACGTCCGAGGTCGTCAGCACCACTACCGGGATGGTGGACAGCGCCGGATCGGCCTTGAGGGCGGCAAGAACCTCGCGCCCGTTCATCTGCGGCATGTTGAGGTCGAGGAGCACCAAATCCGGGGTTTGCGCCTGAGAATGGGGCGGATGCCGGCGCAGGATGGCCATCGCCTCTTCGCCATTGACGGCCACCGTGACGTTGCAGGAAAAAGGCCCGTCCGCCAGCGCCAATCGGGTCAAATCGACGTCTCCCGGCTCGTCGTCGACGATCAAAACCTCGAAGCGCACCGTCTCATTACGCGGCATTCCATCATTCCTTGCAGGCGGTCAAAGAGAACAGAACGCGAGTCCCGCCGCCGCTGGCGGCATCGACCCAAATTCGTCCTCCGGCCGTATCGATAATCTTGCGCACCAAGGCCAAGCCGATCCCGGTGCCGGGCGACCCATTTTCGGGGTGCAGCCGTTCAAAAACATTGAAAACGCGTTCGCGGAATTTCTCCGCGATGCCGATGCCGTTGTCTTCGACGGCGATCACCACCGCGTCGCCGTGCAGTTCGGCCGAGATCCGGATCACCGGCGCGACGCCTTGGCGGCCATAGGACAGACTGTTGTCGATCAGCGCGGCGAACACATCGACAAGGCGGTCCTGGTCGATCATCAGCTTAGGCAGCGCGTCATGGTGGATGACGGCCTTGGCTTTGGCGATCTTGTCGTTCAGCCGCGCCAAGGCCACCGCCAACGCCTTGCCGGTATCACAGGAGCGTGCCTGCCAGGGCGAGCGCGCCAGCGCCAGATAAAGCTGCACGTCGCGCAACAGCATGCGCAAACGTTCAGCGCCCCGCGTGATGTAGGACAGCGCCTGTTGCGCATCGGGGGTGAGTTGGCTGCTTGACAGAACCTTCCCCAGGCGCAGGGCAAAACTCATTTGCAGGCGCACCGGCTCTTGCAGATGATGCGCCAGAATTTCGGTGAACTGTTCCAAATCGGCGTTGGAGCGGGCCAGCAACCGGGTCCGCTCGGAAATTGTCTGCCGGTACTGCTGCCAGCGCCGATAACCCAGCCAGGAAAAGCCGTCGATGGTCAGGCAGAGCAGCAAGGCCAACGCCCCCATTTGCACAGCCTGCTGACGCCACTTGGCCAAATACTCGTCGTCGGCCAGACCGATCACCAGATGCAGCGAGGTGCCCTGGATGGTGCGGAAGTGAAAGGTGCGCAGCACCTGATCGGTGCCCGAGCGGGCATGATAGGCCGAGTCGCTCTGTCCGGACTGGATCAAGGCGCGCAAGGCATCGGACGGTGTCGAGCGGCCGATGGAGTTTTCCACCGGAAGCCCCGGCTGATAGCGTGCCAGAATGCTGTAGTCGCTGAACAGGGTAACGGTGCCCAGTTGGCCCAGCTCGACCACCGACAGCGCCTTGTAGATATAGTCCACCGGCACCAGCACCATGACCACGCCGGCGAAGCTGCCGTCGGGGTGATTGCGGCGCTTGGCCATGACGACGCCCCATTGGGCGGTGAAGCGCCCCAGCATCGGCTGCGAGATGACCAGCCCTGAGTCAGGGTTGTCGCGCAAGGCGACGAAAAAGTCGCGGTCGCCGATATTGGCCCGTTGGTTGACGGCATTGTTGGCGGCATATTCGATGACGCCGCCGGCGTTGACCACCCGATGACCGAACAATCCGGGCAGTCGGGCATCCTGGCGGGCGAGAAACGCGTTGAGGACGACCGGATCGAGGCCGCCGCCCGCCTCTTGGCGAGAAATCTCGTCGTTCAGCACCGATAGCGACACATCCACCTTGTCGATAAAGCCGGTCAACCCTTCGGCCAGGACGGCGGTAAAGTCCTTGGCCATCTGCGCCGCTTGCTCGTGCTGGACGGTCCGGGCGTCGAGCAAGGCCAAGCCGACCATGCCGCAGACCAATAGATTGATGACTGCGACGCCGATGAACAATGATCGGACCAATCTCTGCCGCGTCGGAATACCGACTGTCAGCAGCAAAGCAGTCGACCTTGCCAACTTTTTGCGGATGATCCTGATATTCGATAGCATCCTGCGGGCTCTATTGACCGTCATCGACCTAACTCGGCTGCACCGGGGCGGCAGGCGTCTCATAAGCGCGATAAACTATGGCATTATAGTCTTTTGGCATAGTCCTTGTTTGGCCGCCCGCTCTCGACGTCAAGGTACAAGGCATCATTCAGTTATGACACACATGACAAAACGACCATATGGATACGCATTTGATAGTGTATTTGTCCCAGCCGTCATGCCCTGGAACGGGTTTGGGGCAGACGACAGGGGGATGGCTGTCCGTCGTTTTGCCGGGTATGGCAGCGCCATCGCCTGACGCATTGACAAGCGAAGCTAAACCGACTTAGCCTCATCTGGCGCATTTTCACGCTTTTCAGGGGGCAGCGATGCCGGCGAAGCTGTTGACTGCCGAGCGGCAGTTGGGGCGATTGGTGCAACAACTCGCCGACGCCCCCGATCTTGCCGCCACGCTGGAGGCCGAGAGCACGCGGCGCGAGGCTTGGGCGTCGCTTCAACTGGATGGTGAACTGGTTCCCCTCGACGACATCGCGGCAGCGCAGATTGACCTGATGTTGCTGCCGGGGCCGAAGCAAGACGGGGCCATGCGGGCGATCATGCTCATCCGCGCCGGCGAGGCCATGCGGCGGGGGCTGACCGAAGCGGCCAGCGACACCGCCGCCCTGCCCTTCGATGACGACCTGGAAGATCTGCGCGATCTGGAGGACGAGGAGGAGCAGAGCTTTCTGCCCCAGGCCATAGAAGATGCGGTGGCCGGCGCCCGCGCGGCCAAGGCCGATCTTGAGGCATTCCTGGCCGGCGGCATGATCGGCCATCACGCCGAGGCTGTCCCGACTGCCCTGCCCGCGTTATGTCCAGATTGGCTGGCCAAGGCGTGGGGGCTAGCCTTCGGCGCCCCGAGCGTTGCCGAACTCGCCGCCATCGACCGCGCCGCCGAGCAGGTAGACTCGGCGCTATCGGCCAAGCCCGGCTTGTCCGGCGCCGCGCTGGCTTTAGGACGTTTGCAGCGCGAGGGCTTTTGGCCGGAGGCCGAGCCCCGGCATGGCGCATTCGAACAACTGCGCCCGCATGATCCAGAGGCGGCAGACCGCCTTGAACTGTTGCTGGCCGAGCGGCAGAAGAGCGGGCCGGGCTGGGCCTTCGCCCGGTTGATCGCACCCTGGATCATCGGCCGTGCCTGCCAGCTTGACGGCCCGGCCCCGTGGATCTCCGACTGCCTGTTGCTGCATCGCCAAGCGGCGGCACGGGTCGGCGAGATGCGCGAGGCAGAGCACGAACGCTTCCTCTGCGGCGCTCTTGCCGATGGCTATGCCCTGCGGCGGCGGCGTTTGCCCGAATTGCGCAACCGGCTGGAATTCTGGCGCCGCGCCTGTGTCGGAGAGGATCGGCCAGGGCGCGGCGGCGGACGCAGACCAGGACGCGGTGGACCGCTGGCGCTGTTGCCGCTTTTGGCGGCTCAGCCTTTGGTGACTCCCGCCTGGGTCGCCACCCGCCTGGGGGTCAGTCTGCGCGCCGCCCAACAGACCTTGGCGGCGATGGTGCGGCTTGGCGTGGTCCGCGAAATCGCTGGAAGCTGGCAATACCGGCTATATCAAGCCATCGGCTGATACCCCCCTGCCCTAGCCGCGCAGCGCTTGCTCCAAGGCCAGGATCTCGGCGTCGATGCGGCA
>DATGZW010000121.1:0-4140 GCA_035297005.1 Patescibacteria group bacterium | reverse complement strand
TTGTCGATGTTCCAACTGCCGGTGACGGCGTGGGTGAGGGCGGCGGTGGTGGTGTAGATGCTGAACGCGGCCAGCGAGGCGTCGCCCATCCAGAATTCGCGCAGCAGCGCCTTGGCGTGGTCGGCGGCCTTGGCGATATCGTCGGGGAACATGCCCAAGCCATAGGCGGCGACGCTGGCGTTGAAGGCACCGGCGCTGGTGCCCGACAAGGCGGTAATGGCGATGTTGCCGGCCTTGGCATCGTCGAGCAGGGCGTCGAGCACGCCCCAACTGAAGGCGCCATGCGCTCCGCCGCCTTGGACGGCGAGGGCGACTTTGACGGGATTGGCTGCGGGCATCAACAGACCTCCTGATATTTGAAACATAAGGAGTATCGCGCACGCAGGGGTTTTGGACAAATGGCCATTACGACTTTGTTCGTTGTCCGACAATCGACGCGACAATAGGCAAAAGGGGGTGTCGGGCGCTCGGCTAACCCCTTGGATTTGGCCGTTATCAGGACTGGCGCGGGGCTTGCAAGGAGGTGTGCAGGTTTCCGTCGGAGGTCTCCATGCTCAAGCGAAAAGTGGAAGACGTCTTCAATGAACCGGGGTGTTCGACCAACCGGGGGAAGACGGATAAGCAGCGGAAGTCAGGCTGCGCCAAGCCGCTGACCCCTGGGGCGGCGGCAGGCGGTTGCGCCTTCGACGGCGCCAAGATCGCCTTGCAGCCGATCGCCGACTGCGTCCACCTCGTGCATGGTCCGATTGCCTGCGAGGGCAACGGCTGGGACAACCGCCACGCCAAATCTTCCAACTCGCAGGTGTTCCGCACCGGCGCGACCACCGACATGACCGACCTCGACGTGGTCTATGGTGGCGAGAAGAAGCTGTACAAGGCCATCAAGGAGGCCATCGCCCGCTTCGATCCGCCGGCGGTGTTCGTCTATCAGACCTGCGTGCCGGCGATGATCGGCGACGACATCGTCAAGGTCTGCGAGGTTGCCACCGAGAAGCTGGGCAGGCCGGTGATCCCCGTCAACGCCCCCGGCTTCGTCGGCTCGAAGAACCTGGGCAACAAGCTGGGCGGCGAGGCCTTGCTGCAATACGTCATCGGCAGCGAGGAACCAGCCGAGACCACCCCCTACGACATCAACATCCTCGGCGATTACAACATCGCCGGCGAGCTGTGGCAGGTCGAGCCGCTGTTGCGCAAGCTGGGCATCCGTGTTCTGGGCCGCATCACCGGCGACGCCCGCTATCACGATGTGACGGTGGCGCACCGGGCCAAGCTGAGCATGATGGTGTGCAGCCAGGCGCTGATCAACGTCGCCCGCAAGCTGGAAGAGCGCTACGGCATCCCCTATTTCGAGGGCTCCTTCTACGGCATCACCGACACCTCGACGGCGCTGCGCACGATGGCGACGATGCTGGTGGCGGCGGGGGCTCCGGCGGATCTGCTGGACCGCACCGAAGCCCTGATCGCCTCCGAGGAAGCCCGCGCTTATGCCCGGCTGGAGCCGTTCAAGGCTCGGCTCAAGGGCCGCAAGGTGCTGCTGTATACCGGCGGTCACAAGGCATGGTCGGTGATTTCGGCGCTGAACGATGTCGGTGTGACGGTCATCGGCAGCAGCGTGCGCAAATCGACCGAAAACGACAAGCAGCGCGCCCAGGATCTGATGGGCGAGGACGGCAAGGTCTACGAGGCCATTCCGCCCAAGGAAATGTACCGCATGCTCAAGGAGCGCGAGGCCGACATGATGCTGTCGGGCGGACGCACCCAGTTCATCGCCCTCAAGGCCAAGATGCCCTGGCTCGACATGAACCAGGAACGCCATCACGCCTATGCGGGCTACGAGGGCATGGTCGCCCTGATTTCCGAAATCGACAAGGCGCTGGCCAATCCCATCTGGGATCAGGTCCGCGCCCCGGCTCCGTGGGAGGGCTGACGCATGGCCGAGGTTCTGCATCCCCGTAAAAGCCTGTCCATCAATCCGCTGAAGATGTCGCAGCCGTTGGGCGGGGCCATGGCCTTCATGGGCATCGAAGCCTGCATGCCGCTGCTGCATGGCAGCCAGGGCTGCACAGCCTTCGGGCTGGTGCTGCTGGTCCGCCATTTCCGCGAGGCCATTCCCTTTCAGACCACGGCGATGAACGAGGTCACCACCATCCTCGGCGGCGTCGATAACTTGGAACAGGCCTGTCTGAACATCTACAAGCGCACCAACTGCAAGGTCGTCGGCATCTGCACCACCGGCCTGACCGAAACGCGCGGCGAGGATCTGAAGGGCGATGTCGCCCTGATCCGCCAGCGTCACCCGGAACTGGCCGATGTCGAGCTGGTCTATGTGACCACCCCCGACTTCTCCGGCGCGCTGGAAGTAGGCTGGGGCAAGGCGGTGACGGCGATGGTCGAACAGATTGTCCAGCCGACCGCGATCCACGATCCGCAGCGCGTCAACATCCTGGCCGGCAGCCATTTGACGCCCGGCGATATCGAGGAAATCCGAGAGATGGTCGAGGCCTTCGGCCTGACCGCGACGGTGCTGCCCGATTTGTCCGGCTCGCTCGACGGCCATGTCCCCGACCAGCATATGGGAACCACCTATGGCGGCACCACGGTCGCCGAGATCCGCGCCATGGGCGGGGCCGCCTGCACCATCGCCATCGGCCAGCACATGCGCTATGCCGCCGCTTTGCTGGAAAGCAAGACCGGCGTGACTTCGCATGTCCTCGACCGGTTGACCGGGTTGGGCGCGGTCGATGACTTCGTCCGCATCCTGCAAACGGTGTCGGGCCGCACCACGCCACAGCGCCTGCGCCGCCAGCGCAGCCAGTTGCAGGACGCCATGCTCGACGGTCACTTTTATTTCGGCCGCACCAAGGTCGCCGTCGCCGCCGAGCCCGATCTGCTGTTCGCCGCGACGTCATGGCTCAGCGAAATGGGGGCCGAGGTGGTGTCGGCGGTGACCAGCATGGACTCGCCGATCCTGTCCAAAGTGCCCGCTGCGTCGGTGGTTGTCGGTGATCTCGACGATTTGGAAACCGCCGCAGCCCAACATGGCGCGGAGTTGCTGATTACTCACTCGCATGGCCGCATGGCCGCCGAGCATCTGGGTATCCCGCTGTTCCGCCTGGGCTTCCCGATGTTCGACCGCCTGGGGGCGGCGCATCGGCGTTCGGTCGGCTATCGGGGCACACGCGATCTGATCTTCGAGGTCGGCAATCTGCTGATCGAACACGCCCACGAGCCGCAACCGGACGACTGGGCTCTGACAGACGGGGAGGGCGGCCATGCGTCGGCTGCGACTCATTGAGGGCACCGGCGGACAGCCGGTGACCAAGGAAGGAGGGCACATGAAAGTAGCGTTCGCCACTCAAGACATGAAGCGCGTCGACGCCCATTTCGGCGGCTGCCGCCAATTGGCGATCTATGACGTGAGCATCGACAGCGCGCGCTTCCTTGAAGCGGTGCAGTTCGACCAAGTCAGCGCCGAGGACGGCGACCATGGCGGCCCCGACGCCGATGATCGGCTGCTGCCCAAGATCAACGCGGTGATCGGCTGTTCGCTGCTGTTCGTCCTGGCCATCGGCGGACCCGCCGCAGCTCGCGTGGTTCAGAACAAAGTGCACCCGATCAAGCTGCGTGACCCGGAAGCCATTTCCGATGTGATCGAGCGTATTCAGACCATGCTCAAGGGCAATCCGCCCCCCTGGCTGCGCAAGGTTTTGCAGGAAGAAACCCGCAGCATGGACTTTTTGGAGGAAGACGCATGACCACCGCCGCCACTATCGCCGCCGAGCCGGCCACCGATGCCGAAGCCCTGGCCCATCCGTTCCTGCGTTCGCTGACCGCTCTGATCCGTGCTCAGGACCGCTTCGGCGCTTGGGAAAAGAAGCCCGACGAGGAGCTGTTGGCTCCCTTCATCGTCGATAAGGAAGCCCGCAAGCTGATCCCCATCGTCGGCGATCCCGACCCCGATCTGTTGGCCCGGCTGGAATGGTTCTATGGCGCCGTCGCCTTGCAGGTCGAGAAGCAGACCGGCGTGATGTCGGCTCCGATGATGAAGATGTCGCATGAAGGCTTCGGCCGCATGGTGGTCACCGCTGGCCGCCTGCTGGTGATCAACAAGCATCTGCGCGACGTCCATCGTTTCGGCTT
>DATGZW010000120.1:0-6183 GCA_035297005.1 Patescibacteria group bacterium | reverse complement strand
CAGAAAGCCCCAGCCGCGCTGGATGTGCTGGATCAGGCTATGCGCCTTGTACTGCGTCAGCACGCCGATACGGCGGATGCCGGAATTGATGCAGTTCGACAAGGTGAAGTCGATGATGCGGAACTTGCCGGCGAAGGGAATGGCCGGCTTGGCGTGCCAGTCGGTCAGGGCACTGAGGCGGCTGCCCCGGCCACCGGCCAGGACCAAAGCGAGCGTGCGCCGCAACCGCTGGGGGATGTCGATGCCTGACGTTGCCTGGTGCCGATCCATGGGATGCAACATAGCTCACCCGCCTTTTAATTAGTTATATCTAATATTCCTTTTGATGGCCTCACGGTGGCATAGACTTTATAAAAGCTCAAGCGACAATCCCATTGATGACAAAGGGTTTACAGTCCTCTCCAAGGGGCTTTTTCCCGGCCCTCCCTTGGGCTAGGCTAGAGACGTTGGGTTGGCATCGGGAGAGTGTCATGAGGGTCTTGTTCGCGTCGTCGGAAATCTATCCCCTGGCCAAGACAGGCGGTCTGGCGGATGTCGCAGGCGCGTTGCCGGCGGCTCTGGCTCGCGCCGAGGTCGATGTGCGGCTGCTGATGCCGGCCTATCGCGGGGTGGCAGCCGCCGCCCATGCCAAAGCTGTGGCCAATCTGGGCGATCCCTTTGGACGCGGCGACACCGTGATTCTGGAAGGGCATATGCCCGACAGCGGTTTGCTGGTGTGGCTGATCGAAAATCCAGCTCTGTACGACCGCGACGGCGGCCCTTACGGCGACACCAGCGGCACCGATTGGCCCGACAACGACATCCGTTTCGCCCTGCTCGGCTGGGTGGCGGCCAAGCTGTGCCAAGGCAACAGCCCCTTTGCCTGGCGGCCCGACATCGTGCATGCGCATGACTGGCAGGCGGGACTGGCTCCGGCTTACCTCAAGGCTTGGGGCGGACCGCAGCCGGGTGTCGTGTTCACCATCCACAACATGGCCTATCAGGGGGTGTTCGCCAAGGAACTGGTGCCGCGCCTGGGGCTGCCATGGTCGTTTTTTTCGATGGATGGGTTCGAGTATTGGGACCAGCTATCCTATCTCAAGGCCGGATTGGTCTATTCCGACAAGCTGACCACCGTCAGCCCCGCCTATTCGCATGAGATTCAAGAAGACCCCAACGGCTTTGGCATGGAAGGACTTCTATCCTACCGCAGCCGCGACCTCAGCGGCATTCTCAACGGCGCCGACTACAAAATATGGGATCCCTCGGTCGATACCCATCTGGTGCGCAATTATGGCCGTGCCGACGTCATCGAGGGCAAGGCGGCCAATAAGGCGGCGTTGCAGCGGGAACTGGACCTGCCGGAAATCCCCGATGCACCCCTATTGATTGTAGTCAGCCGCCTGAACGATCAAAAGGGCATGGACCTGTTGCTGTCGATCATGCCGGCGGTCATCGAACAGGGGGCGCAGCTGGCCCTGTTGGGCACCGGCGACCGCAAGTTGGAGGACGCCTTCCGCAGTCTGGCCCAGACCCGCCCCGATCAAGTCGCCATCCGCATCGGCTATTCCGAGGAAACCGCCCATCGCCTGCAAGCCGCGGCCGACATGCTGCTAATGCCGTCGCGCTTCGAACCCTGCGGCCTGACGCAGATCTATGCGCTGCGCTACGGCACCTTGCCTGTGGTTCATCGCACCGGCGGTCTGGCCGACACGGTCACCGACGCCAGCTATGACAGCCTGTTGCACGGCACCGCCACCGGCTTCGTCTTCGACCAGGCCAATGCCAGCACCTTCCAATGGGCGGTCGAGCGCGCCATCGCCGTTTATCGCCACCCCGATCAATGGCGCAAAATCCAACAGCGGGCGATGCAGACCGAGTTTGACTGGGACCAGGCTGCCGCGCGCTACATCGAATTGTACCGGGGGTTACGGCCAATCGGCACGGGTGGAAAAGTCGGCGCCTACGCCCAAGTATAACGTTCCCGAGCCCGCACGCCGCCTTTCGCGGCCGACCGCTCCGGGCGGCGGTTTGGCGAGGGAGGCGGCGTGCGGCGACTGGTGGTGGTCTCCAATCGGGTAGCGGTGCCCGATGACGGTCAGGCCCGCGCCGGTGGCTTGGCGGTGGCGCTGCACGAAGCCTTGCAGCAGAATGGCGGCGTGTGGTTCGGCTGGAGTGGGCGAATCACGCCGCATTCCAGCAACGCCCCGCATATCCTGGACAGCGGCCCGGTCACCTTCGCCACGCTCGATTTGTCGCGCAAGGACCACGCCGAATACTACAACGGCTTCGCCAACCGCTCGCTGTGGCCGGTGTTTCACTACCGCATGGATCTGGCCGATTTCAACCGCCAGAACTACCAGGGTTATCTGCGTGTCAACACCCTGTTCGCCGACCAGCTTCGCCCCTTGCTGCGCGAAGACGATGACATCTGGGTGCATGACTACCATCTGATCCCCCTCGGCGAGGAGTTGCGCCGCCTGGGTCTACGCCAGCGCATGGGGTTTTTCCTGCACACCCCCTTCCCCGCCATGGAGGTGCTGCTGGTGCTGCCCAGCGCCGGGCGCATCATCCGCTCGCTCTGCGCCTATGACGTCGTCGGCTTCCAAACCTCGAACGATTTGCGCGCCTTTCACGACATGATCACCCTGGAACTGGGCGGCGAGGTGCTGTCCAACGGGTTGGTCCGCGCCTTTGGCCGCACCCTCAAGGCCGAGGTGTTCCCCATCGGCATCGACGTCGCGCCGATGGTGCAGTCCGCCGAGAACTCGCCGCGTCTGGCTTCGACCAAACGGCTGCGGCGCAATTTCAAAGACATCAAACTGATGATCGGCGTCGATCGGCTGGACTACAGCAAGGGGTTGCCGGAACGCTTCAAGGCTTTCGAGCGCTTCCTAGAGAAATACCCGGTGTGGCGCGGCAAAGTCAGCTTCATGCAAATCGCCCCGGCCTCGCGCGCCGACGTTCCCGAATACATGCAGATACGGTTGCAGTTGGAAGCCGAGGCCGGGCATATCAACGGGCGGTTCGCGGAATTCGACTGGACGCCGATGCATTATCTCAGTTCCAGCTTCCAGCGGCATACCTTGGCCGGGTTCTATCGCTTCAGTCCGGTGGGCGTGGTGACGCCTTTACGCGACGGCATGAATCTTGTCGCCAAGGAATATGTCGCGGCGCAGAATGGCGATGACCCTGGCGTTTTGGTGCTGTCGCGCTTCGCCGGGGCGGCGCGCGAATTGGGCAGTGCCTTGCAGGTCAATCCCTATGACCTGGAAGGCGTCGCCGACGTTCTGTTGCGGGCACTCGACATGCCGATCGAGGAACGCCGGGACCGGTGGCAGGATCTCATGCGGGCGGTGCGGGCGAGTTCGCTCGACCATTGGCGCGACAGCTTTCTCAAGGCGCTCCGCGAGGCGCCGTACAGCGTCGAGACCTGAAAGCCCATGACAGGAACCGGACTTATCGCCGATATCGGCGGCACCAACGCCCGCTTCGCCCTGGTCGCGCCGGGCGGACACGACGCCCTGGACCCCCAGGTTTTCCACTGCGCCGACTTCGCCTGTCCAACGGATGCGGCCCGCGCCTATCTGAACCGTGTCGCCCCCAACGATCCGCCGACGCGGGGCGCCTTCGCCGTCGCCTCTCCGGTGCTGGGCGACGAGGTGGCGATGACCAACCATGTCTGGCGCTTCTCGATCGATGCGGTGCGCGACGAGTTGGGCCTCGACCGCCTGGACGTGGTCAATGATTTTACCGCCGTGGCGCTGTCGATACCGCTGCTCAGCCGCGCCGACATGATTTCGGTCGGGGGAGGCATCGCCGACCCCACCGCCCCCATTGCCGTGTTGGGGCCGGGCACCGGCTTGGGCGTCGCCGCCCTGGTGCCGACCCCCAACGGTTTCCTGCCGATTCCCACCGAAGGCGGTCACGTCACCATCGCCGCCGCCGACGATCACGAAGCGCAAGTCATCGCCTGGCTGCGCTCGCGCTTCGGCCATGTGTCGGCGGAGCGGGTGTTGTCGGGGCCGGGATTGGTCAATCTGCATTGCGCTCTGCGCGGCTTGTCGGGATTGGGAGAAGAAGCCGTCACCCCCGCCGAGTTGTCGCGCCGCGCCTTGTCGGGCGAGCCGCTGGCGCGTGAGGCGTTGGACATGTTCTTCGCCATGCTGGGCACCGTCGCCGGCAATCTGGCGCTCAGCCTGGGGGCGCGCGGCGGCGTGGTCATCGCCGGGGGCATCGTGCCGCAATTGCTCCCGGCCTTCATGGCCTCGGGTTTTCGCCGCCGCTTCGAGGAAAAGGGCCGCTTCGACGGCTATCTGTCGGCCATCCCGGTGCAGGTGGCGATCCACCCCTATCCGGCCTTTGTCGGACTGGCCGGCTTGATCGACTGTTGAGGACCGGCCTCAGCCGCCGCGCCGATGGCGTTCGACCCGCCATAGGTAGATGAGGAATGCGGCGGTCTCGCGGCAGCGGGTGCTCAGCAGCAAGCGCGGCACCGGAACGGCAGAACCGTCGGCGTCGATGCCCAGACGGCGGAAGGTATAAAGCGCGCGCGGCAAGTGATAAGCATCGGTCACCACCAGCACCCGCCGCCAGCCGTTGCGGTTCAGGATATCGCGGCTGAAGGCGGCGTTTTCCAAAGTGTCGCGCGAATAGGTTTCGACGACGATGGCGGCCTCGGGCACCCCGGCGGCCAAGGCCAAGCCGCGCATCAGATACGCCTCGGCGGGAGGATGACGGCCGACCCCGCCGGCCATCAGCAGATGCGGCACCCGCCCCGCCTGATACAGCCCAACCCCATGCGCCACCCGCCGGATCAGCGACTCGCTGGCCTGCCCACCAGGCTTGACGGCAGCGCCGAGCACCACCGCGACATCATGAGAAGGTGTTTGGGTCATGGCGGAGAGGATCGCACGGCCACCCCGCGACAGCAAAGCACAAGACTGGACACGACGACGGCGGAAGACTAAACCAAAGCAAGAGGAGAACCGCGATGATCCGCAAGAAAAGTGCAGATGTTCTGGTCGAGTTGGTCGTCTTGGATGGCAAACATGTGCTCGACATCGGCTGTGGCGACGGCAGCCTGACCCGCATGATGACCGGTCAGGGCGCCCACGTCACCGGCGTCGAAACCAGCCCCCAGCAATTGGCGCGGGCCGTGGCGGCCGAACGAGTGGCCGATGAACGCTTTGTTGAAGGCTGCGCCCAGGCCATGCCGGCGGAAAGCGCCAGCGTCGATGTGGTGGTGTTCTCCAACAGCTTGCACCACGTTCCCGTCGATCAACAGCCGAAGGCGTTGGCCGAAGCAGCGCGGGTTCTGGTGGAGGGCGGATTTCTTTATGTGTCGGAACCGCTGCCCGAAGGGGCGTTCTTCCAACTGACGCGCCTGATCGACGACGAGACCGAGGTGCGCGGCAAAGCGTTGGAGGCCTTGCGCGATGCGGCGCGATGGGGGTTGGAGCAGATTGGCGAGACGGTTCACCTGCACAGTTTCCGTCATCGCGATTATGCGACCTTCCGTGAGCGGATGACTGCCATCGATACCGAGCGGGCTACAGTGGTGACGGCGCGGGATGTCGAATTAAGCGAGGCTTTTCATCGACTGGGCACCCCCGCCGAGACGGGCGGCTGGTCGTTCGATCAGCCGACGCGGGTCAACCTGTTCCGCAAACGGCCCGCTTAGACCAGTTCCTCGTCGCCACACAGCACGACGCGATCCTTGCCGGCCTGCTTGGCGATGTACATGCGGTGATCGGCTTTTTCCACCAGTGACGGCCAGTCGGGACAGGAATCGGTGATGCGTTCCGACACGCCGATGCTGGCGGTCTGGGGGATGCCATCGGGGCGCATGCCGAAACCGGCTTCGCGCAGGCGCTGCACGGCGATGCGGGCGCCCACCGGATCGGTGGCGGGCATGACGATGAGGAACTCCTCGCCGCCCCAGCGAATCAGGATGTCGGCCCGGCGCAGGATGCGCCGCAGCGCTGCCGCCGCCTGACGCAGGGTGTTGTCCCCCTCCTCGTGGCCGAACTTGTCGTTGATCGATTTGAAGTTGTCCAAATCGATGAAGGCCAGGGTGAACGGCATGTGGCCGCGCTGCGCCTGGGCGAATTGCAGGTCCAGCATTTCCTCGCCGACGCGCCGCGTATAGGCCTTGGTCAGGCCGTCATGCGAGGCTTGGCTAACCAATTGCATCATGAAGTG
>DATGZW010000119.1:0-3062 GCA_035297005.1 Patescibacteria group bacterium | reverse complement strand
ATGACGCACCTGACAACAGGTACGCAGGTCGGGCATGCGATCAAGGAGGGGTTCCAGCTTCGCCTGGTCCCCGAACAATAGAAACTGAACATGAGGCAACCGCGTGCGCGCAATTTGCACGCCTTGGATCACCACCTCGGGTGCCTTGTCGCCACCCATGGCGTCCAGCGAAATCGTCAAGCGCGCTGTCAATGCCACTGTCCTTGGAAGCCGGAACCGGATGCGATGTTAAGCGACAGCCCCAGATTCGGCAATCACCGCCCGACCGTCATAGAAGCCGCAAGCCCCACAAATATGATGAGGCAGCTTGGGCTCGCCGCAGTTCGGGCACTCGGAATGGCCGACCGACTTCAGGGCGTCATGCGCACGGCGCATGTTGCGGCGGGACTTCGAGGTCTTTTTCTTCGGAACAGCCATTTTAGATACTCACACAGCCAGAGGCGGAAACGGAAAGGCAGCTTTCTTAACGAAAAACGGTCGCGGGAGCAAGCCGAATGCTCGCCTCCCCGCGCTATTTCTTCTTCAAGCCAGCCAAAACCGCAAAAGGATTGGGTCGCGGCGCTTCGGCGGGTTCTTCCCCCCCTTCGGCGAACACCGCGCCCGGAGCCCGTGGAAACGGTTCCAGAGCCAAGGCCAGGTGTTCGGCGACAGCCTCGCCGATATCGATTTCTCCATCGACGATCGGTTCCGGCGGATCCTGAGCGTCAAGATCGAGGACAATCTCCTCGGCCTCGTCGTCGGGCTCAGGACCATAGGTCAGTTCGAACTCTTCGTCCAGATGGGCTGGCACCGGATCCAGGCTAATCACGCAACTTTGTACGACATCGGCCTGGAATCGGCCGAGCAGCCGAACAATCGCCCCGCCGGGCAGCACCTTCAGGCGCACCACGGCGGTCAAAGCGGTGACGGCGACGATGTCGAAACGCTTGGCCAGCGCCTCGCGCTCGGCGGCGTCAGTCTCGATTTTGAAAGTTTTTTCGCCGGTGCCCAGTTGAACCACCGACACGGGGCGCGAAAGTTCAAGCGCAATCATGGTGTCATCGGAGTGCCGAAACGCACCCGTCCCTGTTCGAGTTCGCTAAAGTCCTGCCCGGCCAGCAGCGCCGCCTGCGCCTTTACATAACCGACCATGGCCGCCAGTTCGGCGGAGCCGACCGGTTCTCCGCGATAAAGGTTGCGGGCCAGCGCCCCGCTGAGAATTTCGTCGTCGGCCAGACCGGGTTCGTAGGCGGAGATACGGCCATAGAACGCGGTGACCATCTTTTTGATCCTGACACTAACCCCGGTGTCGGTCACGCCCATTTCACGCAAGCTCTGGTCCATATCGGCGAACATCAGGTCAAACAGCGCCTGGGACAGCGGCGCCAGCGGCTTTCCAGCCTCACCCAGGCGATGCATCACCAGAAAGCAATGCAGCGCCAACAGGTCGAAACGGCCGTCTACGCTGTCGGCGACGCCGCATTGCGTATAGAATTCCGGGCACCGCGCCTGGGTGACGACGGCGGTGTAAAGGGCATGGGCCTCGGCCTCCCAACGGCCTCGGCCAAACAGCTTGCTGAACATGATCTTCATTCCGAGGTGCCGGGGACGTTGACAAGGCGCCGCCCGTAAGTGCAATTTCTTGCACACTATCGGCCAGCGGGCGAGCACGTCAACGAGTCGCTGGCATTTGATATTCCGTGGAAATGACATCAGGGCAAGATGCGATCCTTTTTAGCTCGACTGTGCATCACCACCGCGCTCCTCGCCGCCACCTCGGCGTGTTCGCCGACCGTTGACGTGCGGGGTAGCGTCTTGCCTCCCGAACGGCTTGAGTTGGTGAAGCCGGGAAACCTCACCAAATCAGATGTGACGGCGTTGCTGGGCTCGCCGTCCAGCACCTCGAATTTTGGCGACGATACCTGGTACTACATCAACAGCAAGGTGGAGACCTTCGCCTTCTTCAAGCCGGACGAGATCGAGCGCCAGGTTGTGCAGATCGATTTCGATAAGGACGGTAAGGTCAAGGAGGTCCGCAAGCTGGGCTTGGAAGACGGCAAGGATATCGCCACCGTCACCCGCGAAACGCCAAGCGCCGGACGCGACCAGAGCTGGATCGAACAGATGCTGGGCAATGTCGGCAAGTTCAACAAAGCCAAGGGCGGCCCTGGGGGCGGTTGACGCTCTCGATCAGCCCCCATCGTTTATGAAAAAAGCCCCGGAAGATTGCTCTTCCGGGGCTTTTCCTTTGGATCAACGCCGCTTAGACGCCGGCCACCATGGCCAACAACAGGATAGCGACGATGTTGATGATCTTGATCATCGGGTTGACGGCCGGGCCGGCGGTGTCCTTGTAGGGATCGCCGACGGTGTCACCGGTCACCGCCGCCTTGTGGGCGTCGGATCCCTTGCCACCGTGATGGCCGTCCTCGATGTACTTCTTGGCGTTATCCCAAGCGCCGCCGCCCGAAGTCATCGACAGAGCGACGAACAGGCCGGTGACGATGGTGCCCATCAGCATGGCGCCAAGGGCCGAGAACGCGTGGGTCATATCGGTCGTCGCCGACACCACCGCGAACAGCACGATCGGCGCACCGATCGGCAGCAGCGACGGGACGATCATTTCCTTGATCGCCGCCTTGGTCAGCATGTCCACGGCCCGACCATAATCGGGCTTGGCGGTGCCGGCCATGATGCCGGGGATTTCCTTGAACTGACGACGAACCTCGACCACCACCGAACCGGCGGCACGCCCGACCGCCATCATACCCATGGCGCCAAACAGGTAAGGCAGCAAGCCGCCAAGGAAAAGGCCAACCACCACGAAAGGATCCTGCAAGCTGAACGTCACGTTCAGCTTGGGGAAATAGTGGTGCAGGTCTTCGGTATAGGCGGCGAACAGCACCAGCGCGGCCAGACCGGCCGAACCGATGGCGTAGCCCTTGGTGACCGCCTTGGTGGTGTTGCCGACGGCGTCGAGGGCGTCGGTGGTCTTGCGGACCTCCTTCGGCAGGTCGGCCATTTCGGCGATGCCACCGGCATTGTCGGTGACCGGACCATAGGCGTCGAGGGCGACGATGATA
>DATGZW010000118.1:0-5123 GCA_035297005.1 Patescibacteria group bacterium | reverse complement strand
TCCCCACCAGCCCGACCGACAGCATGTTCTGTAGCCAAAGGTTATGTGCGGTATCGATCATCAGGCCGTTTTCGAAGCCTAGATGCTGTCCCAACACCACCTTGCTGGAATTGTAGCCGAAGCCGAAAATCGGGCTTTCCTGGATCTTCTGGATGGCGAACTGCCAGATCTCCAGCCGGCCGGTCAGGGTGGAAAGCTCGCTGGGATCGCCCGAACGGCTGAACCCCGACATCAGGCCGTCCAGGTGGAGGGGGGCCACCTGAAGGAGCAGGGCTGTGCTCAGGCCGAGCAACAGGAATACCCCCGTTCCCCAGCGCGAGCGCAACAGCAGCACGGCGGCGATACCGGCGGCCAAGGCGATCATTCCCGTGCGGGCGTCGCTGGCCAGCAACGAGGCGGCCCCCAATGCGGCCAGCGGCATGGCGTATAAAAGCTTGCAGCGCCCGCCATGCCACAGCAGAAAAATCGCTCCCAGATATTTCGTGCAGACGCTGCCCATGCTGTCGGCTTGCCCGGCAATGCCGCAGAAGCGGTCAACCATACCGTTGACGGTGGTGAACGGTGAGGCGCCAAGCTCTGGGTTGACCATGAATACTACCCAGCCGATGCCTAGAAACACGGTCAGCGACAGCACCAGCGCCCACAGGATTTGATCCGCCCGCAGCCTGACCGACAGGGCGAACGAGAAGGCATAGAGTGCCGCCACCGAGATGGCGGAGCCGAAGCTGTAGATCGGCGACGGGGCGTAAAAGGCGGAAAACAGGCAGGCCACGACGTAGATCAGCAGAAGAATGGGGCCAGGACGGTTGAAAGCTTTGCGGAAGGGGCCGATATGGGCTAGGCCGATCACCCCGGCTCCCAACCAAATCGCCAGTTTCAACACGCTCTCCCAATCGGCCGAGGTCTCTCCGGCGCCGCGAGAGCGCAGCAGGGCGTCGGTCATGAAGGCGAGAAGGCCTAAATAGACCAGAAGCGCCGGGCGATCTCCCTGGCAAGCCCGCGCCACCACCCATAGGCCAACCACTCCGGCAAGACCCATCAAGGGGATGAACGACGCCCAAGGGAATTCGGCGCTGGCGATCAGCGAGGCCACGGTTACGGCGGCAAAGCCTGCGACCGCCACGCCCCAGAACAGCAACATCCCGCGATCCTGGCTCCGGCTTGGCGGCGGGTTATGCATCGCGGATAGGCCGCGTCCAAGTCCTGCCATCATGATGCGAATGTCCAGGCTAGGCCGCCGATGGCGGCGGTGGCGGCAGCGGTTGTGGCCAGCAAGGCCAGCGCCGCCCGCAGTCTTAGAACCCGTTCGCCGACCAGCATGCAAAGCTGCATGGCGATCAGCGTCACGCCGCTGACGGCAGAAGCTGCGGCGGCGCCGTCGATGCCAAAATGGGCGTAGAGCGGGGGAATGGCGAAGGCGAGAACTCCCATGGCCACCGGATAGATGAAGACGCCGTCGATCCATGGCCGTCGCCCCGCCGACAGCGAAATCGGCATCAGCCACGACGCCAAGGCCAGGGCCGGGGTGGCGACGAGCAGAATGCGCGCGGCGGGGATGGCCCCGGTGAAGGCGGGGTAGACCCATCTGACGCCAAGATCGGCCATGCCGATGCCGCCAGCGACCAGCAGGGCGGTGGCGGCGACCAGCTTGCCGCAGGTCATCGCCAGGGTTTTCGATCCGGAATGCGCTCCGTGGCGGGCGATCTTTTCCAGGAAATGCGGATAGTAAAAGGCGCTGAAGCCGCCAATGGAGCCGACCAGCAGCGTCAGGATATTGGTGCCGAAGGCGAAGTTGCCGAACTCTCCCGCCGGCGCTACCGTCGAGGCCACCCAGCGGTTGATGGTGAGGTAAAAGGCCCAGGCGAACGAGGTCAGGAACAGCGGCAGGCCGCGACCGGCAAGCGCAAGAACTGCACCGAAGGACGGGCGCAGGGCGCGCACCAGAGGTTGCTTCCAGTGGAAGAGCGCGGCAAAGCCGAGATACCACAAGGCCAATGCGGCAAAACAGCCGATCAGACCGCCCGCCGCCATGCCGCCGAGCCGCGCCGCCACCAGCCCGAAGGACAGCGCCGAGACGCTCAGGGCGTAATTGCGGCGGGCCGAGCGGGCGCGGAACAGGCAGGCGGGGCCGAGCGCCACCATGTAAGCCAACCCGCTGATGGCCGACAGTACGCCGACGGCAAAGCCGAAGGGCAAGCGTCCGCCGAGCGCCAGCAACGAGAGAAGGCCGACACTGACGGCCAAGCTGCTGACGGCGACCCACAGGCGAAACCACAACAACCGCTGGCCCAAGGCCTCGGCATCATCGGCGCGTGACTGGCCCAGAAGCTGCGGGACAAAGCGGTCGGCCAGTTGCGAAGCGCCAAGGTCGAAGATCAAGCCGTATTGAAACAGCGTGACGACCAGAGCGTATTCACCGAATACCTCCGGGCTCATCAGCATCGGCAAAATTAGTCCGGCCACCGCATTCAGCGCCATGACCGCAGGAATAAGGCTACCGTAGACTAGGGGCTGAGAAAGCATCTTCAGGAATGGCAATCCAGGATTCTGGCGCACCATCTCCGCTTCGGACGTCAATCCGACCGAATTCCCGCCCTCGTTCATTGTGGCTCCTCACAGAACACGGATCATGGTGTTGGCTGGCCCCGTCTAAGTAAAACCGTCGGCGCTGCGCGTGTATATTTCGTGGATAATGGCAGATGCTTATGGTGTTTCGTAGATATGCGTTGGTGTTAATGACGTATAACGTCTTGGTATATGTCATTATTATTTATAATCGCGTCGTTGTTCATAGTTTATGGGTGCGCGTCGTAGCGTGATGTGGCGTCAAGAACGGCGGCGGCACCTGATAAGCTGAGGATGGCCTTGCGCATCTGTTCGGCGGCACTCTCTGGCGTGATGGCCAGGGCACGGGTCCGCGCCGACGCGCGCATGGTGGCCAGCGCCTCGTCCGAACTGGCGAAGAAGCGGTCAAGGGCGCGGGCGATGGTCGCCGGCTGCAATGGGTCGAACTGCCAGCCGGTCTTGTCGTCGATGACCATTTCCTCGACGGCCTGACTGTAGATGCTGCCCAGCACCGGCAGGCCGCTGGCCATGGCCTCGTTGACCACCAAGCCCCATTCATCGAAAAACGACGGCAGAACCAGGGTGCCGCAGCTGCGATAGACTTCGGGCAGCGCGTCATAGGTGACGTAGCCGATGAAGCGTTGCCGCAGGTTGGCGGGGACGGAGTTGTCTTCCAATTCGGCGCGCAACTCGCCGTCGCCGACCCACAGCATGTCGATGTCGCGCTCGGGGTGGCGTCTGGCCCAGGCGGCCAATTCGCTTTGGAATTCGACCACGCCCTTCTGGCCGATCAGGCGGCCGCAATAAATCAGCCGGTGCGCGTCCTCGGGCGGGCGGGCGAGCGGCAAGGCGGCCAAGCGGCTGACGTCAATGGGTTGGTTCATGGTGAAGATGGGGCCGTGAAAGCCGATCCCGGATACGTAACGCGCCCCACTGGCCCCGTTGACGATGACGCCGTCGGCGCTGTGCAAGATGAACCGGCGCAAAGCCAGACGGGCACGGCCCCAGTTCTTTTCGGTGTGCTCGGATAGGGTGGCCCAGACGATCAGGCGGCTTTTTGGGCGCAGTTGCCGATAAAGCGCCGCTTGCAGCGAGCGCAGGCCGAATTCGCCGGAGATGACGACGTCCGGACTATAGCGCCACAACTGCGGCAGGGTGTCGTAGGGGAAGTGCAGATAAAGCTGCTGGACGAAACCGCCGGGATGGCGGAAGCGAACCGGAGCCGTCAGCGTTTTTTGCACGACGACATCCAGGTCGTGCCAGTCGGGCACCCAGGGTCGGTCGGCCTCCATCCGCGTCGAGATGAAGATGCGCAACGCGCCGATCCGGTCGCGCAGGGCTTCGAACAGGGGGACGCGATAGGGTGCGATGAAGTTCATCAGCAGCGCTGTTTTGATCGCCACGGTAACTCTCCCTCCACTTTCACAAGGCCGGCGGCATCCGTTGTGGCTGCCGTCGGGGTGTCGTGCATCGTTGTCACCATGCGTGTCCGCCGACAAGGTTGCTTCCGCCCTAGCTAAGACGGCCGGATGAGCTGGGCTTATCGGCCATGCCGGGGTGCTACGCCTTGCCGGTCAACGCTCTGCGCAGCGAGTGGATCAGCGCCTTGCGGATCGGTACATGCAGCCACAGACGCCATGTCGTTTCGATATCGAAGGGTGTCATTGCCCCCGCTTTCAGCCTCCTCTCGGCGAGCACGCGCAGCACCAGCGGGGCCAGCATGCCAGTCAGCTCGGCGGCAAAGGGCGAGGGGATGTCGAATGGTTGTTCATGCATCAGCACGATGCCGCCATCAAGGCGGCGCGCCTGTAGGAGCCGAGTGGCGACGGCGCGGCAGTCCCGCAGAAACGCGTCGCGGGTCTGGCTGCGTTGGAGGATGCTCCAATCCTTGGTGTCGTGGCTCCACGCGGCGAACTGGATGCGGGGATGAAACCGCGCCATGCGGCGGTGCATGCTCGCCCGCGCAGAGCCGGCATTGTAGGGAAGACGCAACAGATAAATGTCCGGCGTCGGCCGATGCCGGGCCAGTTCGGCTTCGACTCGGATCATATCGTCAACGGCTCGATCGGGATCGTCTTCCAGATTGATGTGATCCCAGCCGTGGCCATAGACGCCATGCCCGCCGGCGACGGCCGCGGCGACCAGTTCGGGGAAGGCGGCGGCGCGCGGGCCGGAGAAGAAGAAAGTGGCCTTGGCTCCTGCTTCAGCCAGGACGTCGAGCAGGCCCGGCGTGGTGGCCGGCGTCGGCCCATCGTCGAAGGTCAGGGCGACCATGCCTTGTGCCGGCATATGGGTGAGCAGCGGGCGCCAATCGCCCAGGGAAAACCCGCTCAGAGGATGACCTCGCAGGCGGTCTCGGTGGCGGAGACGCTGAGGATGGCCTTGCGCATCTGTTCGGCGGCACGTTCCGGCGTGATGGTCAGGGCACAGACCCGTGCTGCCGCCTGCATGGCGGCCAGCGCCTTCTCGGGGGTGGCGAAAAAGCGGTCGAGGGCGCGGGCGATGCTGGCTGGCTGCAACGGGTCGAACTGCCAGCCGGTCTTGTCGTCAATGACCAT
>DATGZW010000117.1:0-4918 GCA_035297005.1 Patescibacteria group bacterium | reverse complement strand
AAAGCGTGATAGCTGACCGGCGGCGAACTGCCGCAGCCGGCAACGGCGGCAACCACCACGGCGGCGGCCATGGCGCGAAAGAAGGAAAGGCTCATCGGTCGGTTCCCGTTTTGCCGCGCACCAAGGCTTCAGGGTGGCGTTCCAAGGTATCGGTAAGAGTTTTCAACGAGCGCGACGCCTCGGCGACGCTGCGCAAGGCAGCGCGGGTGTCCTGCTGCAACGGCGCATCCGCCGACACGTCGGCTTGCGTCGCCTCCAGGGTCTTGCGCATGTCGCGCAGGGCGTCGCGGACTTCAGGCAACACCTCGCCGTCGGTGCGCTGCATCAGCGTATCCATCCGCTTCAGACTGGCTTCGACGCCGAGCATCACCCGATGCGTATCGTCGCCCAGGGTGTCGAAGGGGATCTTGTCCAGCTTGCGCAGGATCGCCTGGACCTGCTTGGTCAACTCCTCCAACTCGCCGGGCGTGGTCGGCAGCTCCGGCGGGCTCAGCGTCGGATCGAAACGCGCCGGAGCCGCATCGGGGAAGAAGTCGAGGGCCACATACAACTGGCCGGTCAACAGGCTGCCGCTCCGTAACTGGGCGCGCAGACCGCGCCGCACCATCTCGGCGATGCGGGTCGAACGCAGCGTCTTGTCCGTCGAATTGGGTAAGCTGCTGCTGGCCGCGCCCAAACGGTCGGGATAAAGCTCGACCACCACCGGAGAGGTGAAATCGCCGGTCGCCGGATCATAGGAAATGCCGATCCAATGGACGGTGCCGATGGCGACGCCCCTGAAATCGACCGTCGCCCCGACCGACAAGCCGCGCACCGACTGAGCGAAGCGCAGCAGGACCACCTGCGGCGGTCCATCCGGCGGCTTGAGCGCGGCGGCATGGTCGGTAGCCAAGACGAACTGCGCTCCGGTCTCGGCGGGCGGGCTGTCCGCCGTGACGATCGGCGTCTCGAAGGCCACGCCGCCCATCAGGATGGTAGCCAGAGATTGCGTCTCAAGCTTGACGCCGCCGGCATCGACGCTGAGATCGACACCGCTTGCATGCCAGAACCGGCTGTCCGCCGTGACGAAGCGGTCATAGGGCGACTTGACGAAGACGCCAAGGGTGATCCGCCGGCCATCCGGCTCCAGGGCGAAGCTTTCGACGTGGCCGACCTGGATGCGGCGGAAATAGATCGGCGAGCCGACATCCAACGAGCCGATGTCGTCGGCATGCAAGGTGAAACGGCGTCCGGGAAGGTCCGAGGCCACCACCGGCGGATCCTCCAGCCCGGTGAAGTCCTTGCGCCGGTCCTGCGATTTGCCGCCATCAACGCCGATATACGACCCCGACAGCAAGGTTCCCAAGCCCGACACGCTGGTTCCGGCCAGACGCGGCCGCACCACCCAGAAGCGGGTATCGGCGACGGCGAAGTCCTTCGCTTCCTTGGCCAGTTCGATGCTGACCAACACCTTTGAGCGGTCGGGAGCCAGATGGATCGACTTCACCTCACCGATATCGACGTCCTTGTTCTTGACCTTGGTCTTGCCCGGCTCGATGCCTTCGCCGGTGGCGAAGCTGACCGTGATGGTCGGGCCGCGCTGCATCACCGATTGCACCACCAAAGACAGACCGACCAAGGCCGCGAGCAGCGGCACCAGCCACACCAGCGACGGGATCCAACGGTGCGGCGGCTCGACCACCGGCTCGGGCAAAGCGGACAACGGGGTGTCGGAGGGCGTGTCAGTCATCGTCGTCCTTACTGCAATCCCAAATCAGGCGCACGTCGAATGTTCGCGCCGCCAGCATGGTCAGCACCACCACCGCGCCGAATGCCGCCGCCCCCGGCCCGGCCTCGATGGTCGCCAGACTACCGAAATGCACCAGCCCCACCATCAAGGCAACCACGAACACATCCAGCATCGACCACCGCCCGACGAATTCGACAAGGCGGAACAGCTTGGCCCGCTGATGCAGCCCGCCCGCCGAGTGGCGATGGATCGACACCGCCAGCATGCTCAACGTCCCCAGCTTGAGCAACGGCACCAGGATACTGACGGTGAAGATCAACACCGCCAGACCCGGCGAACCGGAGGTCCAGAAATAGACGATGCCGCTGAGAATGGTGCTCTTTTCGGTGCCGAACAGAGACGTGGTTTCCATTACCGGCAGCAGATTGGCGGGGATATAGAGCAGCGCCGCCGCGAGCAGCAAGGCCCAACTGCGCGATAGACTGTCGGTTTTGCGCGGACGCAGACGGCCGCCGCAGCGGGGGCAGCGCAGAACGCCGGCACCATCGGCGGCGCGGCAAGCCAGACCGCAGGTGCGGCAGCCGATCACGCCGGCCTGACTGGCGGACATGATGGTCATGACGGATCGCTCCGCCCGACGCCGTGCCACAGCGAGCGCAAATCAAACGACACGATGGCCGCCAGCAGCAGCGTCAGCGCTCCGAACGCCCACAGCGCCACGCCGGGCAGGATATGCGCCATGTGCGACAACTTGACCAGAGCCACCACCACCCCCAACATGAATACCTCGGTCATTCCCCAGGGGCGCAGGGCTTGGACGAAACGCAGCAGCGGCGCGAACAGCGGCGGCGGGTGACGGCGGCGCACCAGCACCAGCAAGATCAGCAGGGCCACAAGGTCGATCAGCGGAAACAGCAGCGTGGTGGCGAACACCAGCACCGCGACCAGCATCCGCCCTTCGTTCCACAATGCGAGGATACTGCCGAACAGGGTGGCGCTGTTGTCGATGCCCTGGACCGTCAGATTGACGATGGGATAGCTGTTGGCGATGACGAAGGTCAGCAGCGCCGTCACCACCAGAGCCAGCACCTGTTCGCGGCTTAGCCACGGATGCCGGTACAGCACGGCCCCGCAGCGAATACAGCGCGCCGCCTCGCCCGCCGCCAGCGCGCGGCGTTGGTGCAGGGCATCGCATTCAAGGCAGACGACCAGACTGTCGCTCATGCTGTTGGAGACCGGCAAAATCACAAATCCTGATTTCTGCGTAAAACGCTTGGGTGAATAGAGCGCTTTTTCGGCTTCCGTTTCAAATCTCCCGAAGGTGGGTCGGCAGAATTCGGGGGTCGCCAGACAAACAGCGCTTCGGTTAGGCTGCGCAGGCGGCGCGCCGTCAGTGCCGGAGGCAAGGAATAATCCGATGTTTTCCCCCGTGAATGCCAGCCGAGTGGGCCTTGTGGTGGTGGTCGCGCTGATCGCCATCATCTGGCTGTTCAAGCCGATTCTGCCGCCCTTTCTGATTGGCGTGGCGGTCGCCTATCTGTTGGATCCGGCGGTCAACGGGCTGACCCGGCGCGGGTTGTCGCGCACGCTGGCTGGCGGCATCGTGCTGGTGACCTTCTTCGCCATCATCGGCATCATCCTGACCATCGCCCTACCCTTGCTGGGCGCGCAGATCTCGCAGCTGGTCGGCAAGGTGCCCGAATATGGCCGTTCCCTTGGCGATCTGGTGACCACCCATGTCATGCCCTATCTGCATGCGCATGTCGACGAGGCCACCTTCGAGCGCATCAAGGACGCCCTCGGCGGCGCATCCTCGACGGTGTTTTCCTGGCTGGGCGGCATCGCCCAAGGGCTGTTGACCAGCAGCGGCGGGCTGTTTTCGGTGGTCTCCATCGCTTTCATCGCCCCCATTATCAGCTTCTACCTCATCCGCGACTGGCCGCATGCCATCGCTTGGATCGGCGCCAGCCTGCCGCGCCGCTTCGCTCCCACGGTGACGGTGCTGGCGACGGAAATCGACGAGCGGGTGGCGGCGTTCTTTCGCGGTCAAGGCATGGTGGCTCTCAGCCTGGCGACCTATTACAGCCTGGGCTTGGCCCTGGTCGGGCTGGAGTTCGGCTTCGTCATCGGGCTGGGCGCAGGCTTGCTGTCGTTCATCCCCTATGTCGGGCTGATTACCGGCCTGCTGACGGCGACCATCCTGGCCATCGTCCAGTTCCAGAACGCGGCGGATGTGGCCATGGTGGTGGCGGTGTTCGTTTCGGCGCAGTTCCTTGATGCCGGGTTTCTGACTCCCAAGCTGGTCGGGGAACGGGTCGGCTTGCATCCGGTGTGGATCATCTTTTCCGTCATGGGCGGCGGCTTGATTGCCGGCTTTACCGGTATCCTTCTGGCGGTGCCGACGGCGGCTGCCGTCGGCGTGATCCTGAGTCATTTGATGGAGCGCTACAAAGCCAGCGATCTTTACCGGGTGGTTCCCTAAGGTCCGGTCACGCATAAATGGGGGAACAGCGAGCAACGCATAATCAGGGACACCGCTATGGCGTCGCGGAATCCGCCTGAAATTGCATAAGATGTTGATCCAACACAAGAATGCCGCCTGATTATCCCTTGTTATGCGCAGCTCAGATTCGACTCCAGCTTTTGGCGTATTCTTGGGCGAATCCAATGGCTTCAGAAGAGCGGTGAAGGTGAAAATTGCCACCGATTATGCGTGCGGCCGATGGCTTCTTCCGCGCATCAACACCCTTCGATCCGCACTGGGTCGAAGGGCTGGATACGGAACTCCGGTATTTTGTCCCTGATTATGCGTAAAGCATAATGTCGGAGATGGTGGGGCAAGATGATGAGACCGCGCTTCCCTGCCGAGCAATCGATGGTTCGATCAAAGCAAGGTTTGGCAGGGAGGCTTTGATGATTTTGCCAGGTTCCTATAGGGATTCTTGAATCTATAGGAGTCTATTATAGGTATGGTCCCTAAATATGCGTGGATAACTCGGCTTTTCGTCCCTGATTATGCGTAGTCGATGCTGCCGCGATGCCCCTGATTACGCGTGATCCTATCCCTGACTATTCGTGGATAACATGTGATGGTCGAATGCCCTCGATTATGCGTGGATAAATCGAGGGTGGCCGGCTTTACGCATAATCAGGGATATTGAATCGCTGCGAATGACCCCGATTATGCGT
>DATGZW010000116.1:0-2359 GCA_035297005.1 Patescibacteria group bacterium | reverse complement strand
GCGCTGGTTGGCCAGGAAGCGCGGCAGGATATCGTTCTCCAGGCAGTGCTTGGCGCTGCCTTGCGATACCCCGCTCAAGCCGCCGCGCACCACCAGCGTCACCAGATCGGGAATGGCCGGAGCCGCTTCGTAATGCCAGTCCGGCGCTTCGGTCTCGCGCGCCAGCAGGCACCAATAGAACCCCCAGGCCGGCAGCGTGAGGAAATAGGGCAGATCGCCGATCGGCGGCAGAGGGCTTTGCCCCATCAACTCGATCGGCACCCGCCCCTTGAACTCGGCCAGCCCCAGTTCGACGCCCTGCACCGCATGCGACAGGTTGGCGACGCAGAGGATCGACTCGCCATTATATTCGCGCAGATAGGCCAGGATGCGGCGGTTGGCCGGATAGAGAAAGCGCAAGCTTCCCCGCCCGAAGGTGCGGCGGCTGCGGCGCACCGAAATCAGCCGGCGCATCCAGTTGAGCAACGAGGACGGACTGCGGCTTTGCGCCTCGACATTGACCGAGCCATAGCCATAGACCGGGTCCATGATCGCCGGCAGGTACAGCGACGACGGATCGGCGCGCGAGAAGCCGCCATTGCGGTCCTCGGACCACTGCATCGGCGTGCGCACGCCGTTGCGGTCGCCCAGGAAGATGTTGTCGCCCATGCCCAACTCGTCGCCGTAATAGATGATCGGCGTCCCCGGCATGCTCATCAGCAGGCTGTTCAGCAGTTCGATCTTGCGGCGGTCGTTCTCCATCAAGGGCGCCAGACGGCGGCGGATGCCGACATTGATGCGGGCGCGGAAGTCACGGGCATAGGTGCTCCACAGGTAGTCGCGCTCGCGGTCGGTAACCATCTCCAGCGTCAGTTCGTCGTGGTTGCGCAGGAAGATCGCCCATTGGCAGTTTTCCGGGATCTCCGGCGTCTGGCGCATGATGTCGGTGATCGGGTGGCGGTCCTCGCGCGCCACCGCCATGAACATGCGCGGCATCAGTGGGAAGTTGAACGCCATGTGGCATTCGTCGCCATCGCCGAAATAGGGCAGCACGTCCTCGGGCCACTGGTTCGCCTCGCCCAGGAAGATGCGACCGGGATGGCTTTCCTCCATGGCGGCGCGCAGGCCTTTGAGCACGGCGTGGGTTTCCGGCAGGTTCTCGTTGCTGGTGCCCTCGCGCTCGCACAGATAGGGCACGGCGTCGAGCCGCATGCCGTCCACCCCGACATCCAGCCAATGCCGCATCACCGCGACGACTTCCCGTACCACGCGGGGGTTGTCGAAATTCAAATCCGGCTGGTGCGAAAAGAAGCGGTGCCAGTAATAGGCTTTGGCGGTGTCATCCCACTGCCAGTTCGATTTCTCGCTGTCGGTGAAAATGATGCGGGTGCCGGAATAGCGGTCGTGGGTTTCGCTCCACACATAGAACGCCCGCGCCGCCGAACCCGCCTTGGCCCGCCTTGCCCGCTGGAACCACGGATGCTGGTCCGAGGTATGGTTGATGACCAGTTCGGTCAGCACCTTCAGCCCGCGCGCATGGGCTTCGCGGACGAAGACGCGGAAATCGCGCATGTCGCCATAGCTGGGATGCACCGCGCGATAATCAGCGATGTCGTAGCCGTCGTCGCGCAACGGCGAGGGATAGAACGGCAGCAGCCAGATCGTATCGACGCCCAGTTGCTGGATATAGTCCAGCCGCGCGGTCAACCCACAGAAATCGCCGACCCCGTCATTGTTGGAGTCGAAGAACGATTTGACGTGAAGCTGATAAAAAACGGCGTCCTTGAACCACAGGGGATCGCGCTCGGCCATGATGGGCTTGCCCTCTAGTGCATCGCCCCATTCAGAGGATGCGGAACAACCTCCCTCCCGTCATGGCCGGGCTCGTCCCGGCCATCCACGCCGCTCGGCAGAAACAGCATTACAAACGCTATGTTATGCTCCATCCGCGTGGATGCCCGGAACAAGTCCGGGCATGACGAAAAAGGGATCGGGGATGACTCTTTTGTCCAATTCAATGCGCTAAAGACAGGGTTCGCGCCAACTCACCGAACGCCACACGGTGACGCGGAAGATGGCGGCGGGGCAGAGATGGGGATCGAGCCGCAGCCGGTGTACCGCCCCCCGCCAAAGATGACGGGCGCCCGACAACAGTTCCTCGACTTCGAAGGTCTCGCCCTCGGGCACGCCCATGTCGTCCAGGGGAAAGTGCAGATCGGCCTCGACTGCGTCGAAGGGATCAAGGGTGACGGCGACGAACAGCAGGTTCGACCGATCCAGCGTACTTTTTCCGTAGAACAGCACCGAGTCATTGTCGGCCTGCTGGAAGGTCAGGTTCTCGAACTCGTGCAAGGCTGGATTGGCGCGGCGGATGGCGTTG
>DATGZW010000115.1:0-2993 GCA_035297005.1 Patescibacteria group bacterium | reverse complement strand
GAGCGCATCGCCATCGCCTGTGCCCTGGATGCCGCTGGCGTGCCCGAACTGGAAGTCGGCATCCCCGCCATGGGGCCGCAAGAGCGCGAGGAAATCCGCGCCATTGTCGATCTGGGACTGTCGGCGACTTCGATTGCTTGGTGCCGCATGCGTCAGGACGATCTGGCGGCTGCGGTCGAGTGTGGCATGTCGATGGTCAATCTGTCGATCTCGGTGTCGGATCAGCAAATCATCCACAAGCTGGGCCGCGACCGCGCCTGGGTGCTGGAGCAACTGACCGAGGTCGTAACAGCGGCCCGCGATCTGGGGCTCGATGTGGCGGTGGGCGGCGAGGATAGCTCGCGCGCCGATCCCGATTTTCTGCTGCGCGTTCTCGAAGCCGCCGAGACGGCTGGCGCCCGCCGCTTCCGCTTCGCCGACACGCTGGGCATCCTCGATCCCTTTGCCACCCACGATGCTATCCGCCGCTTGCGGCAGAACAGTTCCCTGGAACTGGAAATCCACGCCCACGACGATCTCGGCTTGGCGACTGCAAATTCGCTGGCCGCGGTGCGGGGCGGGGCGACCCATGTCAATACCACCGTCAATGGGCTCGGAGAGCGGGCTGGCAATGCCCCGCTTGAAGAGGTGGTCGTGGCGCTGCTCCATATCCATGGCCGTCCGACGGGGATCTCTCCCCGACTCCTGCCGGGCATATCGGCCGTGGTGGCTGGGGCATCGGGTCGCCCCGTTCCGGTTAACAAATCCATCGTCGGTTCCGCCGTGTTCACCCACGAATCCGGCATTCATGTGCATGGATTGCTGCGTGATCCGGCCAATTACCAAGCCCTCGATCCCGAGGAGTTGGGCCGCCACCACAGCTTGGTGCTGGGCAAGCATTCCGGCGTCTCGGCGGTGCTGTGGGCTTATCAAGAGCTGGGGCTATCGCTGAGCGAGGTGCAGGCGCGCGCCATCCTGGCCCGTGTGCGCTCGCTGGCGGCAACCACCAAGCGTTCGCCCGAGGCGGATGATTTGCATCGGTTCTACCGGGAAACTCTGGCGGTCCTCGAAGCGGTGCGCGACAATGCCACCTTCGACGGCGGCTTCATTCTGCCCAGCTAGAGGGAGGTGGCCATGGCTGTCGCGACGGAGAGTTTCGGCGTGCAAGACCTGAACGGCAAAATCCTCAGCCTGCGGGCGACGATCAAGGAAGACATTGATTGCGTGCTGGAGCGCGATCCGGCGGCGCGCACGCGGATCGAGGTGCTGTGCACCTATCCCGGCATCCATGCGCTGATGATCCATCGCCTGTCGCATGCCCTGTGGAAGCGGCACTGGCTGTTCACCGCACGCTTTCTTAGTTTCCTGGGGCGCATGATCACCAATATCGACATCCATCCGGGCGCGACCATCGGGCGGCGCTTCTTTATCGACCATGGCGCCGGGGTGGTGATCGGCGAAACCGCCGAGGTCGGCAATGACGTGACGCTGTATCACGGCGTCACCTTGGGCGGCACCTCGTCGTCGCGCGGCAAGCGCCATCCGACTTTGGAGGACGAGGTTCTGATCGGGGCAGGGGCCAAGATCCTTGGCCCGGTGCGGTTAGGGCGCGGGGTCAATGTCGGGGCCAATTCGGTGGTGATTTCCGATGTGCCGGCCGGCATGACGGTGGTCGGCATTCCCGGCCGCGTGGTGTTGCCGCCCGAAGCGCGTCGCGTGACCAAGCATGGTATCGACCTTGACCATCATCTGATGCCCGACCCGGTGGGGAAGGCCTTGCACTGCATGACCGAGCGCATCGCCCAATTGGAGGCGCGCCTGGCTCAGTTGGAGCACAAACCGACCAATGTCGAATGTGCCCATTGCGGCGATCCCTGTGACAGCGGCGCCGTCGAAACGGCGCGGAAATTGGAGGCCTTTCATGAGTGAGTTTCTGGACACCCTGAAGACGCTGTCGACCGCCGAAGAGTTTTTGGACTTCATGGGCGTCGCGTACGACCAGCAGGTGGTGCGGGTTAACCGTCTGCATATCCTCAAGCGTTTCCACGATTATATCGGGAAGGCCGGCCTGCCCGGCGACGTCGCCGAAGCCGACATTCGCCCGGTTTATGCCGCGCATCTGAGCAAGGCCTATGGAGATTTCGTCACCTCGGACGGAGTGACGGAAAAGGTCTTCAAGGTCTTCGAAAAAGCCGCCGCCGCCAAGAAAAACGCCTTCGTGCCCTTGGGCGAGATCTCGCGCAAGACGAGCTGAGGCGAGGTCTGGCGTAACACACTGTTACAATTTTCCCATGAAGCCGACATGGGGAAGAAACCAATCTGGGTTACCGTCTCCTTCGATAATTCGTCGAGGAGCTCCCCATGTCGACCCGCAGTCTTGCCGTCCTTGCCATTCTTCCGTTGTTCTGGGCCACCGCCGCCCTGGCCGAGGCGCCGGCGCCCGGTGCCGATCATGCGACCGCCGCGCCGAGCGCCGCGGACGAGGCTCGCTATCATAAGAACAGCTGCACCGAGCGTTACGCCCATACCGCCAGCCGTCTGGCCTATCTGGAAGCCAAGCTCGATCTGACCGACAAGCAGCATCCGGCCTGGACCAAGTGGAGCCAGTGGAACCTGGACGCCGCTGGCAAGGGGCGCGCGACCTGCCTGGCCGATGCCCCCAAGCCCGGCACCACGCTGACCGCTTTGGATCGTGAAGCCAACATGGAAAAGGCTTTGGCCAACACCCTGGCCGGTCTTCAGGCGTCGCGTCCGGCGCTGCAGGCGCTCTATGAGGTTCTGACCCCCGAACAGCGGATGATCTTCGATCATTCGACCGGTTGGTCGCATCACGGCGGCGGCCATGGCCGTCACCACCACCAGGGCCGCTAAAGCGAATGATCCACGGGGCGCGCATCACCATCGGGCCGTTGGTTCCTGACGATTTCGGCCCATTGTTCCGTTGGGCCAACGATCTGGAGGCGGCGCGCCTCAATGGCCCTTATCGGCCAACCGACTGGATGATTCATAAAGAA
>DATGZW010000114.1:0-9060 GCA_035297005.1 Patescibacteria group bacterium | reverse complement strand
CCACCGCAGGCGGCGGCACCACGACGGCGGGCTGATGCCGGATGGGGGCCGCAGCCAACGGCGCTGGCTCCCCGCCAATCAGGCCCGGAGCCAATTCCATCAGATCGTTGGAGAACCAGTACAGACCGCTCAACACCACAGTCAAAAGTACGGTTACGGCAATAGAAATCACTCGCCACGGATTTTTCCGTTGCCGCTTCATCACCGGGACATTGGGTACATCATAGGCGGGCTCATCCTGAGCGGACTCACGAGCCTTCCCTGCTTTGGCCAGCGCCTTATAAAGCACACTCATTGAGTCATCATTAACTTGAACACATACGATCGGATCACCACCGTAACCCTAATGGATTACACCCTAAGGAATAATCATATTGGATGATCCCGCGTTTGCAAAGCGTTTCATCCCCGCCGCCGCGGTCACGCCGAAAGCATCTCGGCCTCTCCGCAGCCCGGATCGCTCGTTACACAGGGAAATTTCGCCCACCGACGACGCCGCGCAAAAGTGTAGGCCACACCATCAATAGAGAAAACTTTGCGACCGGCTGTATAGTTACTCTAAATAACCGATCATGACGGAACCATCGCGGCGGACAGCACCACGCGGTTACGTCCGCCATTCTTGGCCTGATACAGCGCTTCATCGGCCCGCATCAGGGCCACGTCGATAGTGGCGTCCTCCGCCCACGCCTGGGTGACGCCGATGCTGGTGGTGAAGACCACCGCCCCCCCACAGGACGGAACGCTCAGACCGGCGACCCGTTCGCGCAGACGCTCTGCCACATCAGCGGCGCGGTCCTGCGCGGTTTCGGGCAGCAGAACGGCGAATTCCTCGCCACCCAGCCGGCCAAAGACATCGTTTTCCCGCAAAATTCCGGCGCAGGCCGACACGAACAATCGCAGGGCGTCATCGCCCAGGGCGTGACCATGGCTGTCGTTGATGTGCTTGAAGTGGTCGATATCCAGCATCAGCACCGATAGCGGACGAAGGTGGCGTTGTGCCCGCTCCAACTCCAACCCGGCGACAATCAGGAACTGGCGGCGGTTGAGCGTGCCGGTCAAGGCGTCGGTGGTGGCCAGACGGCGCAGTTCACGCTCCATCACCTTGCGGTCCGAGATATCGACCATCAAGCCGATAACCCCCGCCTGCGCGCCCTCTGCGTCGTAAAAGGCGGTCTTGTTGACCAGCACATGCCGGTCCGAGCCGTCGGCGAAGCGGCTGGTCGCCTCATAGGCCTGGCGGGCGTCGCTGCCCAGCAGGCGATAATCCATGGTTTCGTCCAGCTTGGCGTCGTCGAACGGCGCCACCTCGATGGCTTGATGGCCGATCCAGCGATTGCCGTCGATGCCCCAGGCGTCGCGGAAAGCGCGGTTATACGCCTGATAGCGTCCATCGCCGTCCTTATACCACAGCGGACTGGGAACGGCGTCCAGCAGACTTTCGACGAAATGGCGGGCCTGCACGGCCAAGCGGTGCTGGTCCTCGGCGACCTTTCGCTGCTCCTCCAACTCGGCGGTGCGGTCGAGCACCCGCCGTTCCAGTTCCTCGTTGAACTGCCGCAAAGCCCCGACGGCGCGGTTATGCGCCGAGATGTCGGTCGCCTCGATCATGTAATCGACGACCTCGGCCGAGGGGAACACCGTCACCGCCAATTGGGCGTCGATCAGACCGCCGTCGAGGCAGGCCAGCTTGACCGTCAGCCCGCCGCTTTCGCGCAGCAGCAGCGCGACGTTGTCGGTGAAGATCGCCCGATAATCGTCGGAGAACAATTCCCACACCGGACGCCCGACGAACTCGGCGGGAGCCGCGCCGCCCAGCAAGCTCACCCCAGAGCGGTTGATATAGTCGATGACGTCGCCCCGGCAGTGGCAGACCAGATGGCGCGAGTTTTCGACCAGCATGCGGAAGCGGATCTCGGTTTCCTGCACCGTGCTGACCAGCCGGCTGGTTTCCGAGACGTCGCGCCCCAGCACCACGGCGGCGCCATTGGCGACCTCGCGGGCGCGGTAAATGAACAGCTCGACATCGCGGATTTGGCCGTTCAGGCGTTCCATCCGGACGCACACCGGGTCGGCACGGAAGGCGTTGCGGTTAAGGAAATCGTCGCCATAGCCGCCGACCTGTTCCGCCACCAGGAAATCGAGGAAGTGACGGCGTTCGACCTCGATCAAGGCCTCTGCGCCCAGCAGCGCCAGCCCGGCGGAGTTGATCGCGGTGATCCGCCCGTCGATAGTGACGCACATCAGGTCGCGGGAGGCTTCCAGCGCGCCCATAAGGTCGCCATCGAAGCGCGGCCCCCGCCGACGCTCCCGCCGCTCCTCCATCAAAGCCGAATTAGTTGCGTCAGGCATGCACACCCCCACCTATAGGCAGGCATACTTGGTTTGACAGGCTCGCACCAGGGAAATCCAGGGCAGGCCAACACCGGGAAGGCAGGAGCATCACCCCATCCCCAGGTCGAATTTACTGATCAACCGGTAGGTATTACGTTCGCTGATGCCCAAAACCCGCGCGACTTTTCCGCGATGGCCGTCATAGCGGTCAAGCAGCAGCTTCAAATATTGCCGCTTGACCTCTTCCAGGCTGGGCTCGACGGTCAAATCGACGGGAACGGAGGCCAAGGCCGGCAGGCTGACGCCCATGGCGGGCGCTGCGGCGATGGCCAGATGCTCGACACCGATCGCGGCGCTTTCGCCCGACAGGATGATCGCCCGCTCGACCACGTTCTTCAACTCGCGGATATTGCCCGGCCAGTCATAACCTTCCAGCCGCGCCACCGCCGCCGTTGTCAGGCTTTTCTCGATGCGGCGCGAAAAGCTGTGGTTGCGGATGAAATGGCGGGCGATCTCGGCGATATCCGGGCGGCGCTCGCGCAAGGGCGGCACCGACAGCAGAAACGCCGACAACCGATAGAACAAATCGGCGCGGAAGCCGCCCTGCCGGCTCAGCGCCGCCAAATCGCGGTTGGTGGCGGCGACGATGCGCACATTGGCGTCGTGATCCTTGGTGCCGCCGACCCGGCGGAAGCGTCCGGTTTCCAGCACCCGTAGCAATTTGGCCTGCACCGCCGGCTCGATCTCGCCGATTTCATCCAGGAACAGGGTGCCGCCCTCGGCCCCTTCGATCAGGCCTTTCTTCAGCTTGTCAGCCCCGGTGAAAGCGCCCTTTTCATGGCCGAACAGTTCGGACTCGAACAACTGCCGCTGCAAGGTGCAGCAATCGACGGGGACGAAGGTGCGCCCGGCGCGCAACGAGCGGGCATGGATGGCCTTGGCCACCAGTTCCTTGCCGACGCCGCTTTCGCCTTGGATCAACACCGTCATATCGGACGGCGCCACCGCGTCGATCTGCTGGTTGACCGCCGCCAGCCCCGGCGAGCTGCCGATCATGGCGAAGGGATCGGCGGAGATGCGGCTTTTCAGATATTGATTTTCGCGGCGCAGGGCGGCGTTGTCGAGCGCCCGTTTGACCACCAGTTCCAACTCATCAAGGTTCACCGGCTTGACCAGATATTCCGCCGCACCCAGCTTGATCGCCCGCACCGCGTTTTGCACCGAAGCATAAGCGGTGAGGATGATCACCGGCTGCTGGCTACCAATTTGCGGCAACAAGTCGATGCCGTCGGCATCGGGCAGACGCCCGTCGAGGATCACCAGCGAGGGTTCCGCATCCTCGATCAGCGCCTGCGCCTGCGACCAGCGGCTGGCGCCGATGGTGTCATAGCCCATGCGGTTGAGCTGGCCGACCAGAAGCTGATTGAGCAGCGCGTCGTCCTCGACGACCAGGATGCGCGGGCGCTTCATGCCATGTCCTCTTCGGCGGAGTGCAGGCGCACGGTGAAGCTGGCGCCCTCGCCCGCTCGGCTGGCCGCTGCAATCGTGCCGCCGACGCGTTCGATGATGCCCCGGCAGATGGTCAGCCCCAGGCCGGTGCCATCGCTGCCATTGGCGCGGTGCGAGAAGAACGGATCGAAGATGCGCGACAGATGCTCTGAACGAATGCCGACGCCGTTGTCCTTGAACAGCAATTCGACCGCGCCGTCCTCGCCATAGCCGGTGGTCACTTCCAGCGCGCCGCCTTTGGGCAAGGCGTGAAAGGCGTTCTGCGCCAGATTGAGCACGACCATGCGCAACTCGCCGTCGTCGATCATCACCCGCGGCTCATCGGGAGACAGGTTCAACCCGATGGCGACGCCGCTGTCCTGCGCCTCCCAGGCCAGCAGCGACAGGGTTTCGCGCACGGCGGGGTTGACCGACACCAATTGCCGCTGACCGCCATTATTGATGGCGAGGCGCAACAGGCGGTCGCTGACATCGATGCATTTATCGACTTGCCCATCGACCAGACGCAGATAATTGGCCAGATCGACACCGTCCAACTGGCCGTCTTCGATCGAACGAAGGGTGCCCTGCAAAGCCAGACGCACCGAGGCCAAGGGGTTGCGGATCTCATGCGCCACGCCCGCCGCCAATTGGCCCAGCGCCGACAGCTTCTGTTCATGCGAAAAGCGGATGTCGGCGGCCAGATCGCGGATTGCCTCGATCACCAGAACACGGCCGTCGGGCATTTCCAGCGGGGCCGCATGCACTTCGACCGCCATGTCGCCGCCATCCGCGCCGCGATGGCAATGCATCGCCTTGACCGGCAGGCGGGCTTGGCCGATCTCGGCCAGCGGGCACACCACCAGCGTCGCCGCGCAAGGCTCGGCGCGGCCATGCGAGGAGGTGTAACAACGGGCGCCGACGACCTCGTCCATGCCGCGTCCCACTTGCCGGCAATAGGCGGCGTTGGCTTTGACGATGGTGAAGTCCTGGTCCAGCACGCGGATGCCATCGGGAACGGTGTCGATGACCGCTTGCAGGAACGCTTCCTGACGCTGCACCGCTTCCAGGCTGGCGGCCAGATTGCCGGCCATGTCGTTGAAAGCGCGGCCAAGCTGGGCCAACTCGTCGGGACCGTTCAGGCCGGTACGGAACAATAAATCGCCTGCCGCCAGATGGGCGCTGGCATCGCGCAGATGGGCGACCGGGCGCAGCACGAAGCGGCGCAGCATCCACCACGTGGCGGCCAGCGCCGCCAACACAACCAATCCGCCCGACACCAGCAACAGCAGCGCCGTGCGGATGGCCGAATGGCGCAGGCTGGCGGCGTCGTAATCGATCACCAGAATGCCGTTGACCGGATGCCCGGCGATGGGACCATGGCAGCGGGTACAGGGTTCGCGGTTATGCACCGGATTGACGCTACGCAACACCTCGTGGCCGAATTCGTCAACGAGGAAGCGGGTTTGCCCCTCCCCCGCGCCGCCGGGATCTACCGCCATCGTTCCGTTGACGGTTTCCGGCAGCGACGAGAAGCGCACCTCGCCGGCGGGATTGACGATGCTGACGCGGCGGATGTTTTCCTGCTTGCCCAGATAGAAGATGATGTCGCGCAACCCGTCGATGTCACGCTTGAGCATGGCGTTTTCCAGCGCCACTTGCAGCAGGCGGTTGACCTGGGTCGAGGCCTGTCCCCGCTCCTGCTCCAGCCGGCTGTTGTAAAGGCCGAGAAAAAGCACAAGGAAGACCACCGACGCGGTCAGCATCTCGACGCCGAGGCAAAACAAGATTTTCCGGTCGAGCCGGGACGCGATCCATGCACGCATTCGACGATCTATACGCCCGAACGCCTGCCCGCTCAAGAACAGCCCACCCGTTCGGGCACCGCCTGCGCACCGACGAAGCTCGGGCGCTGCTCGTCCAGAATGTCGCGCAGCAGTTCGCGCAATTCGCGCGTATAGGCGGCGACAAGCTGAGCCAAGGCGGGATACAGCGGCTCGCGGCAACACGCCGCCGCCCTCTCGGCATAGGCGCCCAGCCGCTCCATGACGTGAATATCCAGATAGCGTGCCGCCTCGCACAGCTCGGCCCGGCCATCGCCGGTGCCGATCAACTGGCCGACCACCGTTAACCGCGTCATCACATCGTCGCCGGAGCGGCGCGACAGAGCGGCATGATCGGCGGCCAATTGCTCCAACCGCGCCGGTGCCAACGTCAGCCCGGTCACGGCATTGGCCATCACCGCCAGCGCCGCCCGTCCCGGCTGACCGCGCAACGACAAGCCCAGCCCCAGCGGAAAGCGGCTGACCTGAATCATCGCCACCACCGAAGCATCGGGAAAATGCTCATGCAGCAAGGCCAGCAAGGCAACATCCTCGGCCACCGCCTCGCGGACGGCCGACAGAACCAGACGATCACGGAACGCGCGGACAGGCATGATTACCCTCGATCAATGAGCTTGGCCGGACGCAACGCGAACATCTGACACTTTGTCAGGGCGCGCCTCACCGGCGCCACCGTGCCGAGGCCCCCCGCCATGGGCAATGCGCGAACGCAACCCATGGCGGGCCCCAGCGGAATATCCGGCGGCCATTGGCACAATGCCTCCCCAGGCCTTGCGCCACCCCGGACATCGTCTCCCTGTTGAGAGTCTTGTTATCTTGGCTCTTCTATGGAGCCTTCGATTTGGGCCGCCATCATCTAAGCAAAGGCCATGCCAAAGACCTATAACCACACCACCCCATTGATATAGAACGATATGCAGTCAGACGCCCTCGTTCCGCATGACATCCCATCTCCTCATTATGCCAAAATGGCAGAGTACGCTGCCTGTCAAATTGACAGAACCTCGTGGCGCGAAAGCCGCAAACTCGCCCCCACGCTGTCCTGCGCCCGGACAATGTGCTAGCGTCGCAGCCAACGATAAATGACAGGCGAAAATGCCGTCACTGGGAAACGCTTTAAGGAAATTCGTCGGAATGTCCTTGCTTGCACGGATGCGGATCGCGGCACGGCTTCATATGATCGTGTCCGCGATGATCGTTGCTTTGACGCTGGTCATCGCGGGCGGCGGGCTGGCTTTGTGGCAAAGCCAGATCGAAGCGCGCCGCGACCAGACCCGCGACGTGGTTCAAAGCGCCGTCAGTCTGGCTAAAGAGCAATTTCGCCGCGTCCAGGCCGGCGAGATCGACGAAGCCCACGCCAAGCAGCAGGCTTTGGCGGCGCTGGCGGCGATGCGCTATGGCGACGACAACTATTTCTGGGTCATCGATCCCGACTCGCGAATGATCATGCATGCGACGCGGCCCGACCTGAACGGGCGTGACCTGACTGCTTACCGCGACGCCGACGGCGTGGCTCTGTTCGCCGAATTCGCCCGTGTGGCGCGCGAAAGCGGCTCGGGCTTCGTCCGTTACCAATGGCCCAAGCCGGGCCATGAAGCGCCAGTGGCCAAGCTGTCCTATGTCGAATTGTTCGCCCCCTGGGGCTGGGTGATCGGCTCGGGCACCTATGCCGACAGCCTGGAGACCCTGCTGCACCGCGCTGCCTTCCGCTGGGCCGCGCTGTTCCTGGCCGGATCGGTCGCCACCGCTGGCGCCGCCTGGATGCTCAGCCGCCGCCTGTCGGGACCGCTCGGCGCCATCAGCCACCGCATGGTGCGGCTGTCGAACGGCGACCGCAGCCAAGAGATCCCCGGCCTGTCCCGGCTGGACGAAATCGGCCAGATGGCCCGTGCGCTGCAAGTGTTCCAACGCCAAGCCGAACAGCTCGACCTGCTGGTCAGCGACGACGCCGCCACCGCCGATCACGCCGCCCAGGCCAGACGGATCGACGAGGCGCGGGTGACGGCGCTGCTCAACGCCGTTGGCGACGGAGTCTATGCCATCGACCGCCAAGGGCTGTGCACGCTGTGCTCGCCTTCGGCGGCGCGGATGCTCGGCCAGCCGTCCGCCGACGCCGTGGTCGGGCAGGACATGCACGCTCTGGCGCATCACAGCCACGCCGACGGCAGCCCGCTCGCCGCCGCCGATTCCTGGGTGCTGCGCGCCCTCGACGGCCTGCCCGAGGTGATGAACGACGCCGTGATGTGGCGTGCCGACGGTTCATCCTTTCCCGCCGAATGCCGAGCCTGTCCGATCCTCTCCGACGGCGCCGTCATCGGCGTGGTGGTGGCTTTCCGCGATGTCAGCGAGCATCGCAAGGTCGAGGAAGCGGCGCGCATGGCCAATGCGGTGTTCAACACCACCTCGGAAGCCATCCTGGTCACCGACAGCGCCAACCGCATCAAGGCGGTCAATCCGGCCTTCACCCGGATCACCGGCTACGGCATCGACGAGGTGGCCGGGCGCAATCCCAAGATGCTGGAATCCGGCCGCCACGAGGCCGAGTTCTTCCATGCCATGTGGGCCAGCCTGAATGACGGCGACTTTTGGCAGGGCGAAATCTGGAACCGCCGCAAGAACGGCGAAGTCTATCCCGAATGGCTGTCGATCACGCCGATCCGCGACCACAACGACGCCGTCGCCGATTACGTGGCGGTGTTCACCGATCTGGCCCAGCGCAAGCGCGACGACGACCGCAGCCGCCACGCCGCTAATTTCGACGCGCTGACCGAATTGCCCAACCGCAAGCATTTCCTCGATGGCGTCACCCAGGCCTTAAGCCGCGCCCAAGGCAGCAACAAATCGGCGGCGCTGCTGTATCTCGACCTGGACCGATTCTCGGCGGTCAACGACAGCCTGGGGCACGCCGTCGGCGACCGCTTGTTGCAGATGACCGCCAAGCGGCTGCGCCACGCCGTGCGCGAAACCGACACGGTGGGCCGTCTTGGCGCCGACGAGTTCGGTGTTCTGCTGGAGGATTTGACCAGCCAGGACGACACCATCACCGTCAGCCAAAAGATCATCGACACCTTGGGCCAGCCGTTCCGCATCGACGACCATGCCGCTTCGGTCGGTGTGTCGATCGGCATCGCCAGCTTTCCCACCGACGCCTTCGACGCCACGGCGCTGCTGGGCAAGGCCGACATCGCCATGTACAAAGCCAAGGAAACAGGACGCAACAACTACCGGTTCTATGGCGGCTGACCCTGCATTTTCGATTGTTATAGGGGCTCCGAAGGTAAAACCCGCCACACCGCCGATGGCTATATAACTTAATCTTGATCAATTGATGCGCATCGGGTAGCAATCAACCAATTGGCAGTGCCGCGCGGGGATGGGCGGCTTAAAACCGGGG